>JAIVIG010000305.1:3157-23492 GCA_020200675.1 Actinomycetota bacterium | reverse complement strand
GTACGTAAGGGTAAAGGTAGAGGAAGACCCGGAGCTTATGCGGGACGGGAACGACCTGATCCATCGGATGAGGGTTAACTTCGTCGGGGCCGCCCTCGGGACGGAGGTCGAGGTGCCGACGCTCGAAGGGACGACCGCGGTAAGGGTGGATCCCGGGACGCAGCCTGGGACCACGCTGACCTTGAGGGGCGAGGGGATGCCGCGTCTGAGGCGTCGGGGGCGCGGAGACCTCAAGGTGGTCGTGGACGTCATGGTGCCGACGCGGCTCAACGCCGAGCAGCGCGAGTTGCTACAGCGTTTCGAGGCGACCAGCGGCGAGGAGACGTATGGTAACGGCGGCGGCGAGTCCTTCTTCGACCGTCTCAGGAGCGTCTTCCGGTAAGGTACTAGTCTTTGGTGGAGATCACACGTCTCTTCTCGTCTTCTCGCCTCGAGACCGGCGAAGTCCTGCGCCTCTCAGAAGAAGAGGGTCATCACGTCCATAAAGTTCTGCGCGGGCGCCTGGGGGATAGGGTCGAGGTCGTCGACGGCACGGGCCGATTGTTTGTCGCCGAGTTGCTTGGGGGTAGTGAGGCCACGATCCTCGAGGAGCGGCCCACCGCGGGGGGGGACGAGGGGGAGGTAGTTCTGTACCAGGCGATACCCAAGGGGCGGCACATGGACCTCGTGGTGGAGAAGGCGACCGAGCTCGGGGTGAGCCGCGTCGTGCCTCTCTCCACGGAGCGTGGCGTGGTGCGGCTCTCGGAGGGCGAAGGGAAGGCGCGGCGCTGGCGCCGGGTAGTCGAGGCCGCGGCCCGGCAGTCGTTGCGGCTCCGCATACCGGAGGTGTCGGAGGTCGTCTCTTTTCCGGAGGCGGCGCGCGAGGCGGGGGAGACCGGGGTGCTCTTGCATAACGGAGCCGAACTGCCGCCCCTGGAGGACGTCGTGCCGGATCCGGTGGTCGGATTGTTCGTGGGACCGGAGGGCGGCTTCAGCGATGGGGAGCTGGCGGTGGCCCGGGAGGCTGGACTCTCTCTTGCGTCGCTCGGTCCGTACCGGCTGCGGAGCGAGACGGCGGGGATGGTGGCGGTGGCGCGGGCCTGCGCCGTCGTGGAGCGTACGAGGAGGAGCGCCGGGAGGAGCCTGTGAGCGAGAACGGTTGCACATTCTGTAAGATAGCGAGTGGGGAAGAAGAGTTGGAGATCGGGCACGAAGAGGAGGGGATGATGGCCTTCCGCAGCATAGGCGGCGAGACGCCGGCGCACGTGCTCGTCGTTCCAAGGGATCGTGCCTCCTCGCCGGAGGAGATCGGGCAGCTCTCGGAGGGCGTGGCGAAGCGCAGCTTCGAGGCCGCGCAGGCGGTGGCGGAGAAGATGGATGTTGCCGGGTCCGGCTACGCGTTCAGGATCAACAACGGAAGCGACGCGGGGCAGGAGATCTTCCACCTGCACGCGCACGTCATGGGCGGCAGAAAGATGAGGATGACATGAGCTTACGGGACGACATTTCGCGTGATACGAAAGAGGCGATGAGGAGCCGGGACAGGCCGCGAATCGAGGCCCTGAGGATGTTGAGCGCCGCGTTGAAGAACGGCGAGATCGAGGAGGGCCGGACCCTCAGCGGGGACGAGGAGATGGTGGTCTTGCGGCGCCAGCTCAAGCAGCGCGAGGAGTCAGCCGACGCGTTCCGCAAGGCAGGCCGCGAAGAGCAGGCCCAGGCCGAGGAGACCGAGGCCGAGATCGTACGCGATTACCTCCCCGCTCCCCTCTCCGACGAGGAGATGAGGCGGGTAATCGACGAGGCGATAGACGAAACCGGCGCTACGAGCATGAGGGATATGGGCGCGGTGATGGGCCGGGCGAACGCCCTCGCCGGGAACCGGGCGGACGGCAGGAGGCTCTCCGCACTCGCGCGGGAGCGGCTGCAGGGCTAAAGTGGGATATTACGGTAGAAGGTTAGGAGGAAACACGGAAACCAGGGCTAAAAGAGAGGTCGAGGTCAAGCTGGTCGTGCCGCCGGGGCGCATGCTCGAGGTCTTTGGGGACCGCGACGCTATATTGCGGCGGGTCGAGGAGCTCGTGGAGTGCGAGGTGATCGTACGTGGGAACGAGATCCTGTTGCACGGGGAGGAGTCCGCGGTCGAGAGGGCCGAAGCCGTCTTCGACGGCCTGGTCGAGCTCGCGGAAAGCGGCAACCATCCGACACCCGAGACAGCCGAGCGCCTGTACAGGATGGGTGCGAAGGGGGGTGGCAAGGAGGTCTTGGGGGACGTCATCGTCTCGCACCGGGGCCGCCGCGTCTCGCCGAAGACCCGCAACCAGAAGGCCTACACGGACGCCATCCGCAACCACCAGGTCGTCTTCGGCATCGGGCCCGCGGGTACCGGGAAGACTTACCTCGCGGTGGCTCTGGCGGTCGACGCCTTGAACCGGGGGGAGGTCACCAGGATCATTCTGACCAGGCCCGCGGTTGAGGCGGGGGAGTCTTTGGGCTTCCTGCCGGGGGACGTGATGGCGAAGGTCGACCCGTATTTCAGGCCGCTCTACGACGCTTTGTACGAGATGGTCGATCCCGCCAAGTTCCAGGCGCACCTCGAGAGGGGTATAATCGAGATCGCACCTTTGGCGTTTATGAGAGGCCGTACCTTGAACGACGCGTTCGTCATCCTCGATGAGGCGCAGAACACGACGTCCCAGCAGATGAAGATGTTCCTGACGCGCCTGGGTTTCGGCTCCAAGATGGTCATAACGGGGGACACCACGCAGGTAGACCTGCCGAAGGGGAACATGAGCGGCCTCGAAGACGCCCGCAGGACGCTCGACGGCGTCGAGGGCGTCTCCTTCGTGACCCTCAAGCGCGACGACATCGTTCGCAGCGACCTCGTCATGCGCATAGTGGACGCCTACGAAGGGGCACAAAACCCCTCAGAGGCCGAGTCGTAGGGCGACGACCCTTCGCGAGGGAAGGATGGCTGACGCCGTGGACAACGCTCCGAACAACGAAGCCCCGGAAGGCGAGGCCTCGCAAGACGACCTCGTCTCGAGAGACGAGGTCTCGGAGAACGGGGCTTCCGACCCACCCACGGACGCGTCTATGGTCGGAGCCGGTGGGGGAGCGACGGGCAGGAAGACGGAGGAGTTTCACCGGCTGCCGACGCGGATGGAGAGGTTGCGCGTTTGGCTCGAGGGGCTGCCCCGGATGCGCTTGTATGCGACGCTGCTCTTCATCGTCTGGTTCTCGCTGACCCTCTTGATCGGGGTGGATGTCCGTCCTGCCGTCTCGGGCGGTGTGAGCCCGTGGACGGTCTTTCTCGGGGTGGGCATCGTCGTGGCGACCGAGATGTGGATCGCCTGGTACTTCCTGGAGCGCTTCGGGAAGAAGATCCTACGCAAGAACGCCCTCATACGCATCCTGCTCGCCGCCTCGCTCTTGATACTCTTCACCCTTCTCGCCAGGGTCTTCGTCCTTCTCGGTCTGCCACCGTACCTGATTCCGCTCGCCGGCTTGAGCATCCTTGGCACCATCCTCCTGGGCCCCCGCCTGATGTTCGTCATGATCGTCATCGCCGGAGTCAACGTCGGCATCATCGCCGGCAACGACTTCTTATTGACCGCGGCCTTGTTGCTCACTTCGGGGTTCGCGATCTACACGGTTTTGCGCGTGGGAGCCCGGACTGAACTCGTGCGGGCGGGCATTCTTATCGCCCTCGTCACCGCGGTAGTGACCTTCGCGGTCATCCTGATCGGGGGCTTTAGTCTCCGAACGGCCGTAGAACTGGGTGGTATCGGGCTCGCGAACGGCGTCCTCTCCCTGATGCTCGCGATGGTCCTCCTGCCGCTGCTGGAGAACGTCTTCAACATCCTGACCCCGCAGAAGCTCCTCGAGCTCTCCGACACCGGCCATCCTCTCCTCCAAAAGCTCCTCCGCGGGGCGCCAGGGACGTTCACCCACTCGATGCAGGTCGGTAGCCTCGCCGAGAACGCCGCCGAGCGCATCGGGGCCGATCCCCTGCTCGCCCGCGTCGGCGCCTACTACCACGACGTTGGCAAGCTCTACCACCCGAACTACTTTATCGAAAACCAGATCTCGCGCATGAACCCGCACGCGACCCTCACCCCCGCCCTCTCCGCTCGCATCATCAAGCGCCACGTCAAGGACGGCGTCGAGCTCGGGCGCGAGTGGAACTTGCCTGGCGAGGTCCTGGACATGATCGCCGAACACCACGGCACGACCCGCATCGAGTACTTCTACCGCAAGGCCCTCGAAGAGGCCCTCGCGACCGGCGCTACCGTCAACGAGTCGGATTTCCGCTACTCCGGCCCCTGCCCGAAGAGCAAGGAAGCCGGCATCCTGATGCTCGCCGACTCCATCGAGGCGACAGTGAAATCGCTCGAAAAACCGACCCCCAAACGCGTCGAAGACATCGTCGACGGCACCATCCGGTCCAAGCTCGAGGACGGCCAGTTCGACCAGTGCGAGCTGACGATGCGCGAGATCCACGAGACCGGCGAGGCCATCCGCGAGGCCATTATAGGGTTCATAGGTCCCCGCATCGAATACCCCGCAGCACCCGGCGAACAGGCCCGTCCCGCGAGAAACTCGACCTCCTAGAGACTACCGGTGCCCTTCTCCGTCGCCGTCCTGGACGAGGTGAACCACGAAAAGCTTGCCCCCGAACGCGCCACCGAGCTCTGCGCCGCCGCCTTTGCCGCCAGGGGCTTCAACATTGAACGTATAGGTGAGGTTTCGGTAGCCCTCGTGGCCCTGCCGGTCGTCCACGATCTGAACCTGAAGTACAGGAAGATGGATTCGCCGACGGACGTGTTGAGCTTCGGCATCGACGGACCGTACGGTGAGATGGTCGGTGAGATCGTGGTTGCGCCGGAGTACGCGCGCTTTGATCGGGCGGGGGTCGAGGAGTTGGTGGTGCACGGGGCGTTGCATCTGGCGGGGATGGACCACGGGGATGAGTTCGAGGGTACCGAGATGGCGGCGGTGCAGGAGGCGGTGTTGAGGAGCGCCGGTGTTCGGGAGAGGTAAGCAGGGCGCGAAGCGGGGCGAAAAGCGCGTCCGGCCGGTGAAGGGGCAGCAGGGGGTTGCCCGCTCCTTCAACCACGCTTACCGAGGTTTGATCTTCGCGGTGCGCACCCAGCGCAACATGCGCTTTCACGTCGTGGCTTCGGCGGTCGTTCTGGTACTGAGCCTGCTCGTGGGTGTGAGCAAGCTGGAGCTGGCCATACTCGTGCTCGTGATCATGGCCGTCTTCGTAGCCGAGATGTTCAACACGGCGCTGGAGTTCGCGGTGGACCTCGTGACCAGCGAGTACCGTCCGCTCGCCAAGCTCGCCAAGGACGTTTCGGCCGGGGCCGTGCTCGTCACGAGCGTCGCGGCCCTGGCGGTCGGGTATCTCCTCCTCAGCGACAACCTCGGCCCCTTCTCGCTGGAGACGCTGGAGCGCGTTCGGAATTGGCCGGGACACGTCACGCTCGTCGTGCTCGTGCTCGTCACCATCGCCGTGCTCTTGGGCAAGGCGCTCACCGGAGCGTCCAACTCGTTCCTGGGCGGGATGCCTTCCGGACACGCGGCGGTCTCGTTCGCGGGATGGGTGGCGGCGAGCTTCGTCGCTTCTGGAGGGCGCTTCGGAGGCTTAATCTCCCTGATCACGCTGCTCATGGCCTTGCTGGTCTGCCAGAGCCGCGTGGAATCCGGCATCCACACCTACTACGAGGTCGCTGCCGGCGCGCTCATCGGCGCCCTCCTAGCCGTCGCCGTCTTTCAACTCTTATAGCCCGCCGTCCTATACAATCGGGGTTGTGGATCTCTCACACGTTATCGAGGCCGCACGCGCGGCCTCTCTCAAAGCCTACGCTCCATACAGCAACTTCCGGGTCGGCGCCGCGATCCTGACCGGGAGCGGTGCCGTCCACACCGGCTGCAACGTCGAGAACGCCTCCTACGGGCTCGCGATTTGCGCTGAGCGCAACGCCGTCGCCAGGATGATCGCCGCAAACGCGGACGACCGCAGGATAAGGCTCGTCGCCGTCGTAAGCCCCGACGCCGCCCCCTGCTTCCCGTGTGGGGCCTGCCGGCAAGTCCTGCACGAGTTCGGCTGCGAAGAGGTCGTCGTGCTCGACGCCTCGGGCGAGCACGAGCGATGTCCGTTCTCCGAGATACTCCCGCACGCCTTCGGTCCGGAGGATCTGTGAACGAAGAATCCCGGAACGACATCAAGAGCGGCTTCGTCGCGGTCGTGGGGCGCCCGAACGTCGGCAAGTCCACCCTGGTCAACCGTCTCGTGGGGACGAAGGTCTCGATCACCTCGCCCCGGCCTCAGACGACGCGCAGCCCCATCCGCGGGGTACGCAATGGCCCGGGCTACCAGGCGGTCTTCGTAGATACGCCCGGCTCCCAAAAGCCTCGCGACACCCTGCGCAGCCGCATGCAGCAGCAGGTCCTCGACAGCCTCTCCGAGTCCGACGTCGTGCTCGTCCTCTTCGACGCACAACAGGCCAGGAATGGACTCGGCACCGGCGACCGCTACGTGGCGCGGCTCGTCGCCGAGTCCGGGACGCCGGCCATCGCGGTCATCAATAAGGTGGATCTCCTGAGGGATCCATCCGAGGCGCTCCCGATCGTCGAGGAGGTCTCGAACCTCGCGGAGTACGAGGACGTATTCCTGCTCAGCGCGAAGGAGGGCCTCAACGTCGAGCCCTTGATGGAGACGGTGGTCGGGCTCTTGCCACCGGGCCCACAATACTTCCCCGAGGGCGCCGTCACGGACTACCCGGAGTCCCTGATCCTGGCCGAGTACATTAGAGAGAAGGCTCTGAACGCCCTGCGCGAGGAGGTGCCGCACGCGATCGCCGTGGAGATCGACGAGGTCGAGCGTAAGGACAACGTTACCGTCGTCTACGCGATCATTCACGTCGAGAGGGCCTCACAGCGCATGATAGTCCTCGGCAAGAACGGCAAGACCATCAAGCAGATCGGCACCGAAGCCCGCCGCGACGTCGAACGCCTCCTCGGCACCCGCATCTACCTGGATCTGAAGGTAAAGGTTACTCCAGGCTGGCGAAACGACCCGCGGTTCCTGGAGCGGCTCGGGTTATAATCTAGCCGATTACTGTTACGTAGAGGTTCATTGGCGAGGAGCGTTGCTGTTGGGAATGAGGGTACGAGAGTTTGCGAAGACGGTGGATCACACGCTTCTCAAGCCCGACGCCACGGAGGAGGACGTCCGCCGGGTGTGCCGGGAGGCGGCCCACTACCATTTCGCCGCGGTCTGCGTCTTGCCGTGCCACGTCAGGCTCGCGGCCAGAGAGCTGCGTGGGATGGATGTGAAGGTGGCGACGGTGGTCTCGTTCCCGCTCGGGGCCGACACGACGATGGTCAAGGCGGCGGCGGTTCGTGATGCCATACAGGGTGGCGCCTCCGAGATCGACGTGGTCATGAACGTCTCGAAGTTCCTCTCGGGGGAGTTTGCCTATGTGGCCGAGGAGCTGGCGAGCCTCAACGGCGAGGTCAGCGCCGTCGCGATGAACAACGGCCTCAACGACGCCGTCTTGAAGGTCATCGTCGAGACGGGGTACCTCTCGGACAGGATGAAGCAGTTGGCGGTACAGATGGTAGCCGCGAGCGGGGCGGACTTCGTCAAGACCTCGACCGGCTTCGGACCCAGCGTCGCCACCACCGAGGACGTCGCCCTCCTCAGGGAGGAGGCACCCGAGGGGCTCGCCGTAAAGGCGTCTGGCGGTATTCGAACCCTGGAGGAGGCCCTGGACCTTTTGAACGCCGGAGCTTCGCGGCTCGGGACAAGCGGGAGCGTGGAGATCATGCGGGAGGCCGAGGATGGCGGTCTACAGGAGTAAGGGGATAGTCCTCCGTTCGATCCGCTACGGCGAGGCAGATCGCATCCTGGATCTCTACACTCGGGACGGCGGCCTCGTCTCGACCATCGCCAAAGGCATCCGGCGCACCAAATCTCGCTTCCTTCCACGGCGTCCGCGAAGACCTGAAGCGCCTCGAAGCCGCGGGAGACATGGTCGCGACCGTCCGGGCCCTCTCCGGCGGAGACGAGGCCGACCGCCGTGTCTTCAACCTCCTCTACCACGCCCTCGACGCCCTCGAGAGCCGCGGTTCGGGTTTCGGGAGTGTGGGGGCGGCGTTCTCTTTGAAGCTCTCGATCCTCGCCGGCTACACCCCTCGGCTGGACGCCTGCGTCAGCTGTGATCAGGACCCCAACGAATCTCTCGACGAAACCCCTCCCTACTTCGCTCCGTCTCTGGGCGGCGTACTCTGCGCCGGCTGTCGCGCGGCGGCTTCGGACGCCTTCCCCCTGCCCCCCGAGACCCTCTTCGCCCTGCAAACCCTGATCGCCCGCCCGATAAAGAAGGCCGCTGCGAAGGAGAGTCTCGAAGGGAGCGTACGCCGGGTCGTCTCTGCCCACGTCCTCGCCCACGCCCCCGGCAGCACGGTCCTCGTGGCCCCCGACAGGCGTACCCTCCGCCCGGCGTGAAGGCCGAAGAGCACAGGCCCGAAGGTCTCGCGAAAATACCCCTGTCTACTACGGACTGGGCTTGCCTGACCAGCGCAGGACGCCCGTTGCCGGAGCCGCCTGACGGGGTGCGCAACGAGTTCCAGCGCGATAGAGACCGCATCATCCACGCCAAAGCCTTTCGCCGGCTGATGCACAAGACGCAGGTGTTTATCTCTCCGGATGGAGACCACTTCCGCACTCGCCTCACGCACACCCTGGAGATGATGCAGGTCTCACGCACCATCGCTCGCTCCCTGGGCCTCAACGAGGACCTCACCGAGGCCATCGCCCTCGGCCACGATCTCGGTCACACACCCTTCGGACACACCGGAGAAGAAGCCCTCGCCCGCGTCCTCGCACACCAGGGGCACAAACGCGGTTTCCGCCACAACGAGCACTCTCTGCGGGTGGTGGATGTCCTCGAGAAAGGCGGCAAGGGATTGAACCTCACCCACGAGGCCAGGGACGGCATCCTCAACCATACCGGCAAGGGTTATCCGGCGACGAGGGAGGGTGAGATCGTGCGGGTCGCCGACCGGATAGCCTACGTCAACCACGACGTGGACGACGCTCTGCGGGCTGGTGTGATCTCCTGGGGCGACCTGCCCAAGGAACCCATCAAAGTGCTCGGCGACAAGATGAGCCTCAGGATAGACACTATGGTGCGCGACATGATCCTCACGTCGAGAACCCGGGGAGAGATAGCGCTCTCCGAAGACGTCTACGCCGCCCTCATGGAGCTGCGAACCTGGCTCTTCAGGAACGTCTACCACAACCCTCGCTCCCGGGAGAATCACAAGGCCGGAGAAGTCGTCGCGGCACTCTTCGACTACTACCTGCAAAGACCAGAGGAGCGGACAAAGAGCGACCTCGACCCCGTCGCCGAGACGGTCGATTTTATCGCCGGCATGACCGACCGCTACGCCCTGGCTACCTACAAGCGCATCTTCCTGCCCCGGAGCGACAACATCTTCGCGTAGAGGCTGGAGAAGAAAAGCCGAAGTTGCTCGTCGAAAGCAGGTGGCCGAGGTTATCCGGTGTTCAGGAGCCCCGAAGAGATGCCGGCGATGGTGAGGAGCAGGGGATGGGCGATCGCCTCGCGCTCGGGCGAGTCCTCGGGGAGGGAGCGGAAGCGCCGGAGGAGGCTGACCTGGATGTAGGAGAGCGGGTCCACGTAGGGGTTCCGGAGGCGGACGGAGCGTTGCAGGACGGGGGCGTTGTCGAGGAGGTGCTTCTGTTCGGTGATACGGAGTAGTGACCGCACGCTCATCTTGTGCTCCTCGGAGGTCCGTTCCCAGAGACGTTCCCTGACGCCGGGGTCCTCGACCAGCGTGGAGTAGGCCTCGGCGATGCGCAGGTCGCTCTTCGCCAGCGTCATCTGCATAAAGTCTACGAGGGTTCGGAAGAACGGCCACCCGCGGTACATCTCCCGCAGGAGGTCGAGACCGCCATCGGCGTCATCTATGAATCTACCGAGCGCGGTACCGGCGCCGTACCAGGAGGGGAGCAGGAAGCGGTTCTGCGTCCAGGCGAAGACCCAGGGGATCGCGCGCAGGCTCTCCACGTCGGGGTTCTCGACTCTTTTGGACGGTCGGCTACCGATGTTCACCAGCGAGAGCTCCCCTATCGGGGATGCCCCGGAGAAAAACGCGTAGAAGTCTTCGTCTTCGTACACCAGTTTCCGGTAGGTCTCGCTAGACGACGCGGAGAGGTGCTCCAGTGCCTCGACCCATTCCTTCTTCGGCTCGTGTTCTCTCTCTTCGGTGCTCGCCTCTAGGACCGCGGCGAGCACGGTGTCGAGGTTGCGGCGGGCGAGCCCCGGCATGCTGTATTTGTACGAGATGACCTCGCCCTGTTCGGTGATCCTGATGCGTCCCCCGACCGTGCCGGACGGCTGGGCGAGTATGGCGTCGTAGCTCGGACCGCCGCCCCGGCCGACCGTCCCGCCCCGGCCGTGGAACAGCCTGAGCTTCACGCCGTACTCTTGGGCCACCTCGCTCAGGGCCCGCTGTGCCTTGTACAGGGCCCAATTGCTCGCCACGTAGCCCGCGTCCTTCCCCGAGTCGCTGTAGCCGAGCATGATCTCTTGCAGATCCCCCCGCTTTTCTAGCGCCGAGCGGTAGAACGGGTCCTCCAGCAGCCTCCTCAGCACCTCGGGCGCCTCCTCGAGGTCGTCTATGGTCTCGAAGAGGGGCGACACGTTAAGACGGTTCTCCGTGCAACGGCCCTCGTCGTCGATCTCGAGCAGACCGGCCCTGCGCGCCAAAAACTGCACCCCGAGGACGTCGCTCGCCCCACGCGCCATGCTCAAGATAAACGTCTCCACCGGCGACTCCGCACCGTCCTCCACCCGTTTGATCTGATCGAAGGTCTCCAGTATGTCCCGGCTTTCGTCGGAGAACTCCTCCGAGGATGCCTCGTCTCCGGGTTCTCTCAAGAGACGCTGGAGAAGCTCGACCTTCCCGGGCTCGTCCAGGCTCTGGTAATCCTCGCCGGGCAGCAGCTCGGCGACGGTCTGGGCTATCCGGGAGCTCTCCTGGCGCACGTCGAGCCGGGCCAGGTGGAACCCGAAGACGTCAACCTGCCTGATGAAGTCCCTCAGGCCGCCCTCCGCGACGCGTTCCCCACCGTGCCTGAGAAGGCTCCTGCGCACCACCAGCAGGTCCTCTTTCAGCTCCGACGCGCTCTCGTAGGTCGCGGGGGAGGTGGGATCTTCGAGCGTGCGGCGGAGGCGCGCGGCTACGAGGAGCATCTTGCGCCGGTAGGGTTCGTTCTTCTCCTGGCTCCTGAACTCGCGCGCCGTGTCGGGCAGAAGCCACTCGTAACGTTCGATGGAGTGCTCCAGCTCCTCCGAGATCGCCGCCAGCCTCACGGATTGGCTCAGGTGTTCCGCGAGAGAGAGGGCGGAGTCCAGGTGGCGGTTGAGGATCAGGCCCCGGTGCAGATCCAGGGCCGTACCCAAAGTCTTTGGCCTGACGAACGGGTTGCCGTCCTGGTCGCCGCCGACCCAGGAGCCGAACTCGAGGACACGCCCCAGAGCGAAGTTCTTCTCGGGGAACTGGCGGGCGAGCTCGTCTTCGAGGTCCCGGTAAACGTCGAGGGTCGAAGAGATGAGGGGCTTCTCGAAGAAGAGCAACGTTCGCCGGATCTCGTCCTCGACCTCGGGACGCTCGACGCGCAGCTCGTCCGTCTGCCACAGAACGGTTATCTCCTCGGCTAGACGTTCATTCGCCTTTTTGCGCTCCCGAGGGGTGAGGTTCTCGACCTCCAACGATTCGAGGATCTCGCCTACCTCGAGGTGCTTGCGGCGGATGCTGCGCCTCTGGGTCTCGGTCGGGTGGGCCGTAAGAACGAGGCTCAAGTTCAACCCCTCGAGCACGCGGCCCAGATCCTCGCCGTCGAGGCCCTCGTTTTTGAGCCGCGCCAGTGCGCTCCGCAAGGACGCTCTCTGTGGAGGAGTTTCGGGGGAAGATTCGTACTGCCTCCTCCGCCGGATGCGGTGGTAGCGTTCGGCGATGTTGACCAGCTGGAAGTACACCGAGAACGCCCGCACGATCCGTCCGAGATCCTCCGCGCCCATTCGCTCTACGCGCTTCCTCAGCCTCTCGTCGAGTTCGGGGTCGTAGTCGAAGCGGAGCCGCTTGCACAGAAGCCGGATCTCTTCCTCCGCCCCGAAGAGGCCCTTGCCCTCCTGCTCGACGATTATCTGTCCCAGAATGCGCCCGAGCAGGTTGATGTCGCGCCTCAAGGGCTCGTCTTTCGGCTCGAAGCCTACCCCAGGCGGCAGATCGGCGAAATCCGGCCGCGAATCTATTATGTATTGCCCGATCACGCCCCGTAGAGTACCATCGGCCCGGTTCCACATTACGGGTTAAGGGAATATTTGTACGACGGTACAACGGGAAGGGCCGAAAAGGGCACGGCGACGCTTGAAGATTTCATCTCGGAGTATAGAAGAAGTGCGGGAGGCCGCGAACATCGTCGAGGTGGCCTCCGAGTTCACCGCGCTCAAACGACAGGGGACCAACTACACCGGACTCTGTCCCTACCATCAAGAGAAAACCCCCTCGTTCAGCGTCTCTCCCGAGAAGAACTTCTACTACTGTTTCGGATGTTCTAAAGGAGGGGACGCCATATACAAGACCCTCGCTGTCGCGACCGCCTACTATCATAAGTATCTCCTCAAATCCCCCGCGGCGGCGGAGGCGCGCCAATACCTCAAGGACCGCGGCTTTGAGCAATCTACTATAGAAGAATTCCGTTTGGGGTACGCACCATCGCGCGAGCGTTCGGGCTTCATGCAGGCTGCCCGGAAGGTGGATCTCGATCGTGGGGCGTTGGAGGCCGCGGGTTTGCTTTCGCAGCGTGGCGGCGAGCGTTTCGTCGACCGGGTAATGTTTCCCATCTCCGACAGGCGCGGCAGGATCGTCGGCTTCGGGGCGCGTGCTCTGGGGGATGCCAAACCGAAGTATCTCAACTCTCCCGAGACCGAGCTCTTCAACAAGCGCTCGCTTCTGTATGGTTTCCCCCAGGTCGCGGAGGCGGTTCGGAAAGAGGGGGCGGCGCTCGTCGTCGAGGGATACACGGACGTCCTCATGCTCTACCAGTCGGGGATAAAGAACGCCGTGGCGACCTTAGGCACGGCGATGACCGAGCAGCACCTCAAGACCTTGAGCGGGCACGCGGACCGGATCTACTTGCTCTTCGACCCCGACGAGGCCGGAGAGAAGGCCGTCGAGAAGGCGGCCGTCACGGCGGCCGAGTTGAAGTTGGATCTCCGGGTCCTGCGTCTCCCCGAAGATCCGGCCGACTGGCTCCTCGAGCACGCGTCTGGGGAGTTTCTGGACCTCCTCTCGGAGGCCGTACCGATCCTCGAATACAGTATCCGACGCATCGCGGGCCAGGTCCGGGGCGCGGGCGCCACGAGCCGCGCCCGCGCCGTCCCTGAAGTGAAGGCGCTCGTGCGCCAGATCGAAGACCCCGTTCTACATCGCGAAGCCCTCCGCCTCGCGGCCGAAGCTCTGGACGTAAACCCCGAGGCGCTACGCAGTGAACCTGATTCGCGGAACGCAGCGGGCCGTTCGTCTTCCGATGGACCACGTCGCCGCGCACCCTCCGATCCCCTTATCGAGGCCGGGCGCGAGGTCCTCGCCATCGTGCTCGCCCGCCCAGGTCTGGCGTCCGGCGCCCTGCAGGCAGGAATGAAGGTTCCCGGCTTAATGGATGAGCCCGTCGTGCTCGGAAACGGGGACTTCGCCGACGAGACGCATGCCCGCATCTTCGCCTCGCTGGTCGAGCACGCCGAAGATCCCGGCGCCGTCCTCTCCGACGAGCGAGCCCGTCCTCTGATGGATGAGATCTCGGCCCTCCGAGCCGCGGGAGAGAAACTCTACCCCTCCGAGGCTTCCCTGCGCGCTGCCTGGTTCAGGCTCGCTGCCTTGAGCCGCGAAAAGGCCAAGCTCTTGACCGACGATTTCGACGAGAAGTTCCGGCTGCACGCGGAGATAAAACGCCTCAACGCGGCAGCCGTAGAGGCCAGCAACCTTACCCTCGAATCTTGAAGTCCGGCCACCAGAATCGTATACTCAACCGGTACACCCTTCCCCTGTAGCTCAATAGGCAGAGCATTCGGCTGTTAACCGAAGGGTTGTTGGTTCGAGTCCAACCAGGGGAGCTCGGCGCGTACGCGGCGACGCGGGGCGTCAGCCAGGGCCCATAGCTCAGTTGGTTAGAGCATCCGACTCATAATCGGACGGTCCCAGGTTCGAGTCCTGGTGGGCCCACCCGTACTTTCAGCCCGTCTAACAGCGACAATCCCACGAGTATCCGCCATCGCCCGCAGAGATCTCTACCTATTTTCCAGAAACACAACATGTGGTCTGCTCGACTAACACGGCCCCACATGTTCCACGTCAACGTCCTACCCCTTGTCCCGCTTCACGACCCAAACACGAGGCCACAAAAGATTTCTTGTAGACAAAGAGGGGGGAGACCTATACCCTAGGGGAGAGGGTACAAGAGCCCAGAATGCGCCTTTTTGGTGGTGACGAGGCGAGTGCGGCCCCGGTGCGTTGCGTGTTTTCCGCGCATATGCAAGAATTTCCTACGTCGTGGGTCAAAGTGGGACGTAGTGGGAGGACGAAGCCCTGGCCCTTCTTGGAGAGTATGAGCACACCCTGGACGAGAAAGGGCGGTTGACTCTCCCCTCCCGGCTCCGGCCCTACTTTGAGGGCGGCATCGTTATCACCAAGGGGGTAGACCGGTGTTTGTTTGCGTTCCCGCCCGAGGAGTGGGCGACTTTCAAGGCGAGTATCAAGGCTAATGCTGACCTTTCGGCGAAGGGGCGGCAGCTCAGCCGCATGTTCTTCTCCATGGCTTTCGAGGCGACGCTCGACAGGCAGGGGCGGGTTTTGATCCCGACGAAGCTCGCGGGCTATGCGGGTCTGAACCGGGACATCACGGTGGCGGGCGTGGACGACCGGTTGGAGATCTGGGACACCGAGGAGTGGAACCGCTACGTTGCCGGCGCCGACGAGTCCTTCGCGGACATCATCGAGGAGTTCGCCGGGAGGGAGTTCGGGGTTTGATGGCTACCGAACACTACCCCGTGATGCTCGAAGAGACCGTGGAGGCACTCGTCCTCGAAGGCGCCGAAAAGGTCGTAGACGCCACGTTCGGGGGAGGGGGACACGCCCGACGGATACTCCAGGAGCTCGGTCCCGAAGGGAGGGTCATCGGCATAGATCTCGACCCCGAGGTGGCGGCGAGGGCGGCGGGGCTCGCCGAAGAGGACCGGCGTTTTACCTTCAGGCCAGGCGCCTACGACGAGGTTCTGGAGGGCCTCGTCGCAGAGGGCGTGAATGTAGACGTGGTCCTCTTCGACCTCGGCCTCTCCAGCTACCAGATAGACGAGGCCGCGCGGGGTTTCAGCTACGTCCGGGAGGGACCGCTCGACATGCGGATGGACCCGGGGCGTGGCAGGTCGGCCGCTGACTTCTTGAACGACACCGAGCCGGCGGAGATCGTCGGCGTGCTCGTCAGGTACGGGGACGTTCCTCGCGGCGAGGCCCGGCGGGTGGCGAGGGAGGTTGTCCGGAGGCGGCCGCTCGCGACGACCCTGGAGCTCTCGGAGGCCGTTCGGGCGGCGGTTGGCTGGAAGGAGAGGGGCGGGAACCCGGCGAAGAGAATCTTTCAGGCCGTGCGCGTCTACGTTAACGACGAGGTGGGCGGGCTCGAGCGGGCCCTAAGCGCGGCGGAGAGGCTCCTATTGCCGGGGGGACGGCTCGTGGCTATGACGTTCCACTCCGGCGAGGATCGCGTGGTGAAACGTTTTATCTCCGGACGGGCCGGGCGTTGCGTCTGTCCACCGGAGCTACCGGTCTGCATCTGCGGGGTGCGTCCCATCTTCCGCAAGGGCGTCGTCCGGAGGCCTTCGGCGCGGGAGGTTGAGGAGAACCCGCGCAGCGCATCGGCGCGCCTGCGCTCCACCGTGCGCACCTCGGAGCCGCTCGATGTGGATCACCTCCCGGAGGAAACCCCCTAGTGGCCGCGCCGCAGAGGAGACCGCGATCCCGCACGTCCGCGGGGGGAGCTGTTCGGGAGCGGGACTCCCCGAAAGGCGTCCCGAAGAAAGCGCCGGGGGGGACACCGAAGTGGAAGCGGCGACGCGAGGCGTGGAGAGGGCGTCGGTTCGTGGTGCTGGTGGTGGTGCCGGTGCTGTTGATGCTGGGGAGCGTCTACGTGCATACCGTGGCGGCCCGGCTCGGCAACGAGGTAGTACGGCTGGAGGAGGAGAAGAAGGAGGCAGAAAGCGAGGCAGAGAGGCTCGAGGTAAAGATCACGGAGCTTTCGGAACCGGGGAGGATCCGAGCTCTGGCCAGGGGGGATCTCGATATGCAGGATCCAAACGGCGAAGATCTCGAGACCTATGATGGTAGCGATGGGGAGGACGTAGTAGATGGCGGGGGAGAGAAGAAGGAGACCGGCGAATGACGCCCGGGGCCGTAAAAGCCCGAGAGGCGCCTCTAGAGGAGGCACTCCTCGCGGCGCAGCCCGGGCCACCACCGGGGGACGCGGTAAGCGCAACGCGAAAGTCGTATCGCTTCCCCAGGGGCGGACGAGGAAGCGTTCTTCGGGGTCAACTGCCGAGCGGGTCAAGACGAGCAGGGCGGTGGGCCAGGGGAGGCTGCGACTGGTCGTGGGAGTGGTCGCGGTGGTCTGTCTCTCTCTGGGAGCGCGTGCCGTGCAGTTGAGCATCGCGGACGATGCGCGCTACGGTGCGTTCGCCACCGAGGCGCACGCCAAAGAGCAGCCGGACGCTGCGAAAGAGGCCGGCGTGGGGCGCGGCGCTATAGTCTCCGCCGACGGCCAGCGCCTCGCGACGAGCCTGGATGCCGGCAAGATCATCGCTGCCCCGTATCAGGTCGAGGACCCGGAGGCGACGGCCGAGGCCCTGGCCGGGGTGCTCGACGACGGGGAGGACGCCGCCGAGGTAGAAGAGAAGCTCACGGAGAAGAACGAAGGGGGCGGGTACAGCGGCTACAGCGTCGTGGCCGAGGAGGTCGAACCGGAGAAAGCGCGCGAGGTGAAAAAGCTCGGCCTGCCGGGCATCTCGGTGGCGCCCGACGAGGTGCGCGTCTACCCCAACGGGCCGCTCGCCAGCCAGCTCGTAGGATATCTCGGGACGGACCAGGCCTACGGCGGGGTCGAGGCCCGCTACGACGACGTCCTTGGGGGCGGTCAGGAGGTGAGGCTTACGCTGGATACCGCGGTCCAGAGGGAGCTCGAAGGGGCGCTCGCGGAGGCCGCCAAAAAGTACGAAGGCAAGAGCGCGCTAGGGCTCGTCATGCGGGTCGAGGATGGTGCGATAGCGGCGCTCGCCCACACGCCCGGGTACGACAACAACGACTTCGGGGATGCCTCCGAGGAGGTCAAGCGCGAGCGAGTCCTCACCGACCCCTACGAGCCGGGATCGACGTTCAAGCCCTTTACGATGGCGGCGGCCTTCGAAGAAGGGGCCGTCTCCGAGAACACGAGCTTTGTGGTGGCCGACTCTATACCGGTCGCCGACGTTCTCATACGCGACTCGGAGCCGCACGCAACGGAGATCCTGACGCCGGCGGGTATCCTCCAGCACTCGAGGAACGTGGGCACGATCCAGGTCGCCCAGGCGCTAGGTGGCGAGCGTCTCGTCGAGCACATAAAGCGCTTCGGGTTCGGGGAGGGGACCGGAGTGGACTTGTGGGGCGAGAACGCGGGGATCGTGCCCCCCTTCGAGGAGTGGAGCGGCTCCTCCATCGGTAACATCCCCATCGGCCAGGGCATTACCGTCACCCCGCTACAGCTCGCCACGGGCTATACCTCACTGGCCAACGGAGGGCGGAAGGTGACGCCCCACGTCACCGAGGCTTCCGCCCCCGACGGGCCTAGAGACCGGGTGATAAGCGAAAAGACCTCGTCTATAGTACGCGGGATGCTTCAGACCGTGGTCGACGACGGCTCGGGTCACCTGGCCCAGATACCCGGCTACACCGTGGCTGGCAAGACCGGGACCGCGCAGAAGGTAGACCCCGAGACCGGCACCTACGGCGACGAGTACGTCACCTCCTTTGTCGGTTTCGCTCCCGTGGGGGATCCTAAGTACCTCGCCCTGATACTGGTGGATGAGCCGCAGAAGGATCTCTTCGGAGAGGTCGTTGCAGCACCGGCCTTTCAAGACGTCATGAGCTTCACCCTGGGCTACTATAACGTCCCCCCTGACCGCGAGAGCACTAAAGGCGATCCCCAGCCCCCTAACCCAACTCCCGCCCCGGACGCGAGGAAGGAGGACAGGATAAAGTGAAACCTGTCTCTCTGGAAACGGTGGCACGGGTTGTCGGTGGCTACTTGGCAGGCGGCGACGGGACGACCCTGGCGACGGGGGCAACGGTCGATTCGCGCTCCGTGCGCGGCGGAGAGCTGTTCTTCGCGCTCAAGGGAAGGATAGACGGGGCCGACTTCGCGCCCGAAGCTCACCTCCGGGGGGCGGTTGCGGCGGTGGCCGCGAGACCACTCCCGGCGCCAACGGTGGTGGTCGAGGATCCCATCGAGGCGTTGCAGGAGCTGGCCCGGTGGACTTTGGGCAGGATGGACTCGCCGACGGTCGTTGGAATAACGGGCACAGTGGGTAAGACCACGGTCAAGGACGCCACGGAGGCCATCCTCCGGTGTGCCAGCCGTCGGGTCTCGGCGACAGCCGGAAACTTCAACAACGAGATAGGTTTGCCTCTCACGGTTCTGGCCGCCGACGAGAGGACGGAGGTTCTGGTCTTGGAGATGGGCGCGACGCACAAGGGCGACATCGCCCACCTCTGTGGCATCGCCCCGCCGGAGGTAGGCGTCCTCACCGCCGTGTCGCCGGTTCACCTGGACTCGTTCGGGAGCCTCGAAGACCTGGCGGCCGCGAAGGGCGAACTGGCCCTGGCGCTCCCCGAAAGCGGGTCTCTGGTCTCCCCTTTGGGAGCGCCGGAGGCCGCTGTGGGACCGGGACACACCCTCGCGCGGCGTATCACCTTCGGCCGTGGACCGGAAGCTGAACTTTACGCCACGGAGATCTCGGAGCTAGAGAGTGGCCTGGCCTTCGAGTTGCACGTGAGGGACGGGTCGGAAGAGCGTATGGTCGAGGTGAAGACGCCGGTCTTCGGAACGCATTTGGTCGAGCCCCTCCTGGCGGCGATCGGGGGCGCCCTGGCGCTGGGTCTCAGCCCGGAGGAGTGCGCTCGGGGGCTCGCCAGGTTGCGGCGAACGGGGCTCCGGGGTGGTTGAGGTACGGAGCGGAGGGAGCGAGAGGGCAGAACCGGCGGCTCGTCGCGGTCTTGGGCGGAATGTTCGAGCTCGGGGCTGGAGCGAGGGAGTATCACCGAGAGGCCGGCTGGCTGGCGAGCGAGGTCGGGGTGGATCTGCTCGTGTGCGTGGGGGACGAGGCTCGGTGGTACGCCGAAACCTTTCCAGGCGAGGTCCTTCTCTACGAAGACGCCGAGGAGGCGGCAGAGAGGCTCGAAAGGGAGCTACGGGGAGGCGACTACGTGGTCGTGAAGGGGTCGAGGGGTGTAGGATTGGACCGCTTGACGCGGAAGTTAAAGGAGAGATTGGCTCTTGTTTAGCGTTATCCTGGCCTCGGCGATCGCCTTCGTGGTGACCGTATCCCTGGGATCGAAGTTCATAGAGTACCTGCAGACCAAGAAGTTCGGGCAGTTCGTGCGGGAGGAGGGGCCGCAAACGCACCTGATCAAGCAGGGCACGCCGACGATGGGCGGGGTGGTTATGCTGGTGGGCCTCGTCGCCGCGCTGCTCGTGGTGGCGCGTTTGAACGTGTCTACGTTGACGACGCTGTTGCTCGTCTCGGTGGTCGCGGGGATCGGGCTCTACGACGACTGGCAGAAGATTTCCAACAGGCGCAACGAAGGCTTGAGCGTGCGCTACAAGTTCCTGCTCTTGACGCTGGCCGTGGTCCTGGCGGACGTCATGGCGTTGCGCTACGTGGGGATAACGCAGAACGTCGTCATTCCCGGCTTCGACAAGAACCTGGTGCTAGGGCCCGGGTTGGTGGTCGGGGTGGCGCTCTTCAGCTTGCTGATGGTCCTAGTCATCGTCGGGACGACCAACGCCGTGAACCTGAGCGACGGGCTCGACGGGCTCGCGGCCGGAGCCGGGGGGATTGCGCTCCTGGTCTACACGGCGATAGCGTTTCTGGAGAGGGAGTACGACCTGGCGATAATCTGCGGGGCGATGGTCGGGGCGATCGTCGGCTTCCTCTGGTTCAACTCCCACCCGGCCCAGGTC
>JAIVIG010000305.1:0-3093 GCA_020200675.1 Actinomycetota bacterium | reverse complement strand
TACTACCGATAATCGGGGGGATCTTCGTCCTGGAGGCACTCTCGGTGATGATCCAGTACGGCTTCTTCAAGCTCACCAGAAAGCGGGTCTTCAAGATGGCCCCGATCCACCACCACTTCGAGCTCTCCGGGTGGGAAGAGAACAAAGTGGTGGTGCGGTTCTGGATCATCCAGTTCGCCTTCGCCGTCGTCGGCTTCGTCCTCTACTACTTCACCCTCTACAACGATGCCGTATGAAGACGCTCATCTACGGTCTGGGCGAGTCGGGCGTAGCCGCCGCCCGCGCCCTCATCGAGAGGGGCGAGGAGGTGATCTTGGCCGACTCGGAGGACTCGGAGCGTACGAGGGGAATCGTCTACTCGCTTGGCGTCGAGGGATGTCTGGGGGCCCACCCGAAGGTGTTAGAGCAGGGAGTCGGCCGCGTCGTGGCAAGCCCGCTCGTTCGTCCGCGAAACCCGTTGCTCGTCGCCGCCGAGGAGGGGGGTATCCCGGTCCTCTCCGAGGTTGCTCTGGGGCTCGAGCTACTGGGGCCGGGGGTGAGGGTCGCGGCCGTGACCGGGACGAACGGCAAGACGACCGTCGCGGGCATGCTGCACGCCATCCTCGCTGCTTCGAACGTCCCGCACGCGGTGGCGGGCAACTCCTGGCGAGCCCTGACCGGTTGTCTGGAGGAGGTTCGGGAGGCCGAAGTGCTCGTCCTTGAGCTCTCCTCTTTCCAGCTGCACTACCTACCCGAGCCGGGCTTCGAGGTCGCCGCGCTCCTCAACGTCAGGCCGGATCACCTCAATTGGCACGCCTCTCTGGAGGAGTACGCCGCCGACAAGCTGCGTATCTTCGAGGGCCAGGGACCCGAGGATCTCGCGCTGGTAAGCGCCAACGATCCGGTGATTCAGGAAGCTTTGGATAACCTCGTGGCGGAGACTGTCGTCGTCGGCGAGAGCGAGACGCTGGTCGAAGAGGGGCGCCTCTTGTTGTGGGGACGGCTCTTGGCGGAGGTTGGAGAGTTGCCCATCGTGGGGCCGCACAACCACGAGAACGCGCTCTTCGCGGCGGCGGCGGCGGAGAGGCTCGGTGTGGGGCTGGAAGGAATTCGGGAGGGGTTGCTCGGGTACCGGATAGAGCCGCACAGGTTGGAGACCGTGGCGGAGCGTGACGGCGTGACTTACGTGGACGACTCGAAGGCGACTAACCCGGCGGCGGTGGCGGCGGCGCTCACGAGCTTCGAGGGGACTACCATACTGATCCTCGGCGGTTCGGAGAAGGAGACTGATTTCTCCGAGATCTTGCCGTTCGTCGACGACTGCCGGGCGATCGTGTGCCAGGGTGAGGCGGGACCCAGAATCTACGAGTTCCTGGAGGAGAGGGGCGTAGCGATAGACGTCTTCGTACTTTTGGTGCCGGACCTGCCCTCGGCCGTGGAGAAGGCGCGCCGGTTCGCCCATACGGGGGACGTGGTGTTGCTCTCGCCGGGGTGCGCGAGCTTCGACCAGCACGCGAGCTACGCCGAGCGGGGCGCGGCCTTCGCCAGGCTCGTCGTCGAGGACGTCGGCGATCGCAGAGAGCAGCCGGACAAGGGGGCCGTCGGTCGGTAATGGCGCTCCGAACGAACCTCTTCGTGGTGGCGCTGGCGCTCGCCTTGTTCGGCAACGTCATGGTCTATTCGGCGACCTCCAAAGATTTCGGGACGCACTATCTGGTCGTGCGTTCCGCGCACGTGGCTCTCGGGGTGGTCGCGTTCCTCGTGGCGAAGCGTGTACGCTACACCTCGTGGCGCAAGATCGCGCCGGCGTTCTACCTCGTCGTGCTCGCGAGCTTGGTGCTTGTCCTGATCCCTGCTTTCGGGGTCGAGGTCGGCGGCGCACGGCGCTGGTTCGACCTGGGCCCGGTGAGCGTCCAGCCGGCGGAGTTCGCGAAGTTGGCGGCGATCCTCTTGCTCTCCTGCGCGGTGGCCCGGGCGCGCCCGGGGTCCGGTTTGCCCCTCCGGCCGATCGCGGGCATGGGGCTGCTTGTCGGGCTCGTGTTCCTCGAGCCGGACTTCGGCACCTCTGTCGTCATCGCGGCGGGCGCTGCGGGGGTTTTGTGGGCCTCGGAGCTCAGAACGGGGGATCTTTTGCTCGCGGGCGCGGTGGCGTTCGTGGCGCTCGCCGGGATGATGTTACTCGAACCTTACCGGCGCGATCGCTTCTTGACCTTTCTGGACCCGTGGAGCGTTTCGGACGGCTCCGGGTACCAGATCGTGCAGTCCATGGTCGCCATAAAGGCGGGCAGCTTCTTCGGTGCTGGGACCGGGGCGGGAGAGGGGGGCGTCGTCGTACCCGAGGTGCAGACCGACATGATCTTCGCCCTCATCGGCGAGGAGCTGGGGCTCTTGGGGATGGTGGCCGTGATCGGAGCATTCAGCTTTCTCGCAATCGCGAGCTTCAAGATAGCTCTAGACGCCCCTTCCGTCATGGCCCGATGCCTGGCGGCGGGGCTCGCCACGATGCTCGCCATTCAGACAAGCTTCAACATCGGGGCGGCCATGGGCGCCGTCCCTCTGGCCGGGATGACGTTACCCTTCGTCAGCTACGGTGGCTCGAGCATGATCGTCTGCTTCGTCACCATCGGAATTCTCTCCCGCATCTCGGAGGACGGCGAGCGAGCGCGTGAGGTCGGACCCAGAAAGAAGCCAAAGAGCGGCGGGAAGGGACGTCCCGCGAGTCTTGATCGCCGGCGGCGGAACGGGGGGACACGCGATCCCCGCGCTCTGCGTGGCGGATAGCCTCCGCAGGGTGGGGGCCGCCGTAGAGTTCCTCGGCTCCTCCACCGGGATAGAGTCAACCCTCGTCCCGAAAGCTGGTTACCATTTGCACGCCCTGCCCCTCGCGGGACTCTCGGGCGGCCCCGTCGAACGCGCCCGCGCCGGCCTCCTCTTCCTCAAGGCCCTCGTTCGTTGCTGCGCCATCCTCAAGAAGTACCGCCCCGGCGCGGTGCTCGGCGTCGGCGGCTACGCGAGCGCCCCGGCCGTTCTCGCGGCGAACACCCTGAAGATCCCCACCTTCCTCCACGAGCAGAACTCCGTCCCTGGGAGGACCAACCGCCTCGCGAGCCGGTT
>JAIVIG010000239.1 GCA_020200675.1 Actinomycetota bacterium | reverse complement strand
GTTTGTGCACGTCCGGGTCGAGGACTTCGGGGACGAGGTCTTCGTCCGTGGCGAGAGAGGCGAGGGCTTCGGCGGCGGCGAGTCTCATCTTCAGGTTGATCTCCCCGGCCCCGGCCAGCAGCGCTCCGCGGAAGATGCCGGGGTAGCCCAGGACGTTGTTCACGCTCGTCCCGTCCGCGGCGAACGCCGCCCCCGCTTCCATGGCATCCTCGGGCTCTATCTCCGGGTAGGGATTGGTGAGCGCCAGGATCACCTGCCCCTCGCGCACCATCTCCGGTTTTATGAGGCCTGTAACTCCGGTCGTGGCCACCACCACGTCCGCCTCTCGCATCACGGTCTCCATGTCGGTGATCTCGATCCCCTTCTTTGCTGCGCGTGGGTGGCTCGCCTCGTTCGGATCCGAAGCCAGAACTCTCTTCGCTTTGCCGTCCACCATAAGGGCGGCGATACCGTACCCCGCCGCCCCGAGCCCGACCTGGCCAACCACCTCATCCTCAAGGGTGAGCCCCACGTGCCGGCAGGCGACAATCGCCGCCGCGAGCGTGACCACGGCCGTGCCGTGAACGTCGTCGTGCATCACCGGTTGGGGCAGTGCCTCTATGAGCCTTGATTCGATCTCGAAGCACTCCGGCGCCGAGATGTCCTCCAGGTGGATGCCCCCGAAGGTAGGGGCGATGCGTATTACCGTCTCCACGAACTCGTCCACGTCCTCGGTATCTATCAAGATTGGCATCGCAGAGACGTTGGCGAGCTGATGGTAGAAGACCGCCTTTCCCTCCATCACCGGCATCGAGGGTACGGGGCCGATGTCGCCCAGACCCAGGACGCGCGTGCCGTTGGTGCAGATGGCTATGCTGCGGCCGATCATGGTGAGGTGCCTCGCGAGGGAGGGGTCTTCGGCAATGGCCATCGAGGCCCGCGCCACCCCCGGCGTGTAGACGTCGCGCATGTCCTGCACCGTTCTCACGGGCTGCGTCGCCTCGATCTTAAGCTTGCCGCCCTCGTGTCTCAAGAGAGCCCGGTCCTGGAACCACAAGACCTCGACACCGTCCAGGTCGTTCAGAAGTGTCGCGATGTGCTCGGCCTGCTCGTAGTCGTCTACCTCGAGCGTGATCTCGCGCGTAGAAGTGTTGCGGCCGACGTTGATCGTGTCCACCTCCCCGATCAGACCGTGCCCTTTGGCTATGCTCCCGGCGACCCTGGCGAGCTGGCCCGTACGGTGGGGCTGTCGGACACAGTAAGTGTAGTCGAGCGCCATAAAGCCAACCTCCTAGAGTTCCGGTACGTCTGTTTCTGTGGGAATCGCCCCGAACACCTCAACCACCGTCCGGGGTCCCAGATCACCTCATCACCCACTCTGACGGCCTCTACCCGCGAGGCGCCGCCCACGAATTCTATAAGAGGCCGTATCGTGAGGCCATTCTCCTGCTTGCGGGAGAGATCCCCTTGCCGGATACTGACCCACAGTACGCAACGGAGGAGGTCGAGGTATGCGGCTCGCGGCATGATAGTGTGCTCGGCAACGGTGCTTTTCCTCGTCGCCTGCGCCTCTTTGACCACCTCGACCCTCGAGGAAGATTCGGCCTCCGGGGTCGAGATCCCCGAGAGCGAGTACGGCCAAGGTCATTCCCGCTGAAGAGCGTCCCGTAAGTATGAAAACAATAGGTCGCCCGTTCCCCGATGAGAGAAAGGATGGCGCCGATGGCCAAGATGGCGGAGGGTCAGGAGTTTAGCCGGGAAGAGGTGGGGCTCGCCCTCAGGAACCCCGGTATGCCCCTCGAAGGGCTTCGCTACCCCATTACCCCTATAGGGATGCACTATCTCCTGATCCACTTCGATATCCCCTTGCTCGACGCTGCAACCTACGAACTCGCCATCACAGGCCGCGTTCGCAACCTGCTCAAGCTGACCCTCGGCGATCTCAAGGCGCGTCCGGCGGTCACGATGCCCGTGACGATGGAGTGCGCCGGTAACGGTCGCGCGCACCTCTCCCCGCGCCCTGTCTCTGCGCCGTGGCACAATGAGGCGGTGGGGTGCGCTGAGTGGACGGGCACACCCTTGAAGCCTCTCCTGGAAGAGGCCGGTCTCCTGGACGACGCCGTCGAGATC
>JAIVIG010000238.1 GCA_020200675.1 Actinomycetota bacterium | reverse complement strand
CGGTAGTAGTGGGCGGGCTTTTTGGTCTTCGGTTGCAGCACTCTGTTTGCCGACATCCGGCGTTCGCAGCCGCCGCAGTAGAAGACGCCCCCCGACAACTCCCAAAACCGATCCCCTGCTCGCGAGGTTGGGCGGTTGTCCTTGATCGCGAGGCGCGCGAGGTCCACCAACTCGCGGGGTATGCCTGGATCGGGCACGGGCACCGCCACCCATTCGCTTTTCGGTTTCTCGACGGTCTTCTGGCGCTTATTGTACTCGCGTTGCCCGTCCACCCCGACCTCCGCGACCGTCTTGTGCGTCGTGCGGCGCCGGTTGAACCACCAGACGCCGTAGCGCCGCTTCGGGTCGAGCCGCCCAGCGACCTCCGGAGAGACCAGCCCCAAGACCTCGCCGTGGGTGTGCGGCCTGTACGCGTCGTCCAGGACGATGTCGCGGATCGTCTTCTTCGACCAGTAGGGCGCACCCTCCCTCTTCTTGGGCTTCGGCGGCGTCGGTACCCCTTCGCGCTCCAGGACGCGCTTGACCGCGTGGAGAGGCATCCCCTCCGAAAACATGCCGAAGATGTGCCGGACGACGTGCATCCGCTCTTCGTGCACGACGTAAGCGTCCCTGGCCTCGTTGTACCGAAAGCCGTAGGTGGGGGTGTGGCCCGCGACGATCTTCCCCTCGCGGGCCTTCCTAAGCTTGCCCCGGCGGCTGCGCTCGGCTATCTTCGCCCGCTCGAACTTGGCGAGCTGGTCCAAGATCCCGTCGGTGAGCTCTCCTTCCGGGCTGTCGTCGCCCCGGTCGTTTAGAGCGCGGATCGTGGTCCCGTGCTCCTCGAACTCTTTCCTCAAGAGGTAGTGATAGGCGGGCTCCCGAGCAAACCGGTCCCGGTCCTGCGCCAGCACCACGGAGACCCGCTAGCGGCTACGAGGTCCCTAACGCGGTCCATACCCGGCCGCTCTAGGCTCGCCCCGCTCTGTCCGGGGTCCACTACCTCCTCTAGTACCTCGTAACCCTCGCGGGCAGCGTACTCTCGGAGGGCTTCCATCTGCTGGGCGAGGGAGTAACCACTCTTGGCTTGCTCGTCTGTGGAGACACGGGCGTAGAGGATTGCCCACTGGGGGGCGTGGCCGTTGGTGCTAGGCATAGTTACTCTCCTAGGAGCTCGGTGGGGTCTACGTCGAGGGCTTTGGCGAGTTTACGAATCGTCCTGAAGTGAGGCTCTTGCTGGTTACGCTCAACGTTTACTACCGTAGCTGCGCTAACGCTGGCTCTCTCTGCGAGTTCCTCTTGAGTAAGAAGCCGCCTAGTACGTACTCTCTTGAGATTTTCCCCGATGTAGACCACAGTGGGCATTGTAGCCTCCTCCTCTTGGTTGTTGTTCCACTTGAGAATAATATCATACATATCTCATATCTACTATAGACATATCTCAGAAATTGGTCTAGAATAAGGTTAGATAAGGAAATGGCCCCGCAGGTGTTGGTAGCACCCCGAGGCCGGGCCCACAGCCACTTAAGGAGGCAACTGTGGACACCAAGAGTCTAGCGCACCCAGCGCAACCGGTCCCCGAAGAAACCCGCGAACGAGGCACCTGCCCCAGATGTGGCACGACCACCAAGACGCTCACCGCACCCCGCCCCAACGTAGGGCATGGCTACAGGGGGCCGATGTACTGCCTGTCCTGTAACCCGCGCTTCTTTACCCTGGACGCGCAATGGTCAGGCTTGGAGAGGATGGTCGGCCGATAGACCACGCTAGGACCCCGGCCCCGCTTTCGTGCGCCTGGGCAAGGGGTTAGCGGCCAACCTCGAACAACCTTCGTACGGGGAAGATGCCGCTACAACGCCGCCGCCATTGCCGCCCCCCGTAGTGCGGCCGCTATCAAACCCTCCTTTTGGTGACGCCGACCATCCTTTCGTAGGATGCACCTGCGACCGAATGGATGAAAGTTGAGGACCAATGCGCGGCTGTTGCCAAACTGTAACCGTTTTGTTATGAGCACCCGGCAAGATGGCGGTAAGACACCCGGGTAGGCCAGGCCGGAAGAGAAGGAGTAGTAGCCCGGCAAGATGGCGGTAAGACACCCGGGTAGGCCAGGCCGGAAGAGAAGGAGTAGTAGAGGCATGAGAAGCGTACAACACCTATCAACACCGGATCGCACAGTCAGAATCCTTCGGGAATCGGCCATAGTGTCCCGTGCCATATCCCGCCACCGGCGAGAAGCTACCTTACAGGGTAGGACCGAGGAGGCATGCGAGATGGAGACCTTGCATTCCGGAATCTCTGGGATGGTTCTCGCGCTTACCCGACCGCACCAGCAATCCAACGTAGCCTAGTACTACAGTTGTAATTCATGTCAGTAGTACGCCTCTTCGCTTGTAGTGGCAGCGCCTGGCTACGGCCTGATGGTGACGACGCCATACCGACCACGAGAGTACTTCCTTCCAACGCGGAGGCCGTCGGCTCAGTACTAATCGACACAACAGACTACGAACCTCAGAGACCGTCAGTTCCACGAGAGACCTCGCTTTCTCTTGAACTCCCGAAGGTTGCCAAAGTCTTTTTGAGCCCCCTTTTCTGGAGGTTCCGTCTCCCGACCGGCTGCTCGGAGAGCGGCGAGGAAGGCGTGGGCAAACAACGCGAGGGTGATGTGACGGTACCATCCATGCCAGCTCCTTACCTCGTAGTGAGCCAGGCCCACTTCTCCCTTTGCCTCCTCAAAGCCGATCTCCACTCGCCAGCGGCTGCCGGCTACCTTCGCCAACTTTTCGAGCGGAGTGCCCTCGGGAGAGAAGACTGTGTAGGCGGTGAGCTCTTCGGGGTCTTCGATGGAGCGGCGCACCAAAAGCCACCTCTCGAAGCCTTCCTGGAGTGGGGGATTGAGCGGTAGCCTGAGCCAGTCGTAGAGACGGGGACCTTTCGAGCTGTCCCCGGCCGAGAGGTGCCTCCAACCTTCTTCGTCTTTTCCTGGCGGCAGCTCTCCTTTTCGCAGGGCCTCCAGTACTTCGCTTACGCGATGCTGACGGAAGCCGGCCCACACATGAGCTTTGCCCGAAAGGGCCAGCACGTAGGGCTGCTCCCTCTCCTCGAGGAACATCCCAAGACGCCTGGTGTCCCCATAGACAGAATCGGCCACTACCCACGCCGCCTCGACGCCCGCCTCCAGAGCCCGTCCGAGCATTTCTTTCGCGAGCTCGGGCTTGGTGTGCATCTCGATCCGCTCGGGCACCCCGGCCCGCTCGCGGCGCTCCTCGTCTTCGACCCACTCCTCGGGTAGATACAACTCCCGGTCGATGAAGGCTTGCCCCAGACGGGAGGCGTAGGCCAGAAACACCCCAATCTGGCAATTCTCGACCCTCCCGGCGGTCCCCGAGTACTGGCGCTTTACGCCCACGCTGTTCGTGCCCTTCTTCAAAAAGCCCGTCTCGTCCACCACGAGCACCGCTTCCTCATCGCCAAGATGCTCGATCACGTACTCGCGAAGGTCGTCTCTGACC
>JAIVIG010000304.1:1145-21709 GCA_020200675.1 Actinomycetota bacterium | reverse complement strand
GTTCATGGCCTACGGAATACCCGTAACCCTCATCTCGCTCGCCGTCGCCACCCCCTACGTCCTGCTCAGGTATTACCTGTAGCGAACGACCGCTAAAGCGAGGCCGAAGACCGCTCGTTAAGCCATCGGTCCCGCCTCCTTTACCTCCTCGTCCACGTGGTCCTCGAACTTCTTGAAGTTCTCGGCGAAGAGGTGTGCGAGCTCCCTGGCCTGCTGGTCGTAGGCGTCTTTGTCATCCCAGGTCTCGCGCGGGTCGAGGAGCTCGGTCGGGACGCCGGGGACCTCCACGGGAACGTTCAGGCCGAAAAAGGGATCCGTCCTCGTCTCGGCGCCGTCGAGCTTGCCGTTTATGACCGCCTGCACCATCTGGCGCGTCGCGTCGAGGTCTATGCGGCTTCCGACGCCGTAGGGACCGCCGGACCATCCGGTGTTTATGAGGTAGCAGCCCGTGCCGTGCTCCCGGAGCTTCTCGGCGAGCATCCTCGAGTAGGTCGTCGCCGGAAGCGGCAGGAAGGGAGCTCCGAAGCAGGTCGAGAAGGTCGCCTCGACCTCGCTCTCCATGTCGGCCTCGGTGCCGGCGAGCTTGGCAGTATAGCCGCTGAGGAAGTAGTAGGCGGCCTGCTCGGGGGTGAGGTCGCTTATGGGCGGGAGAACCCCGAAGGCGTCGGCGCTGAGGAAGAGGACGGCCTCGGGGTGTCCGCCCCGGCCGTCGGGAACGGAGTTCTCGATGTACTCCAGCGGGTAGGCAGCGCGGGTGTTCTCGGTGATGAAATCGTCCGAGTAGTCGGTTTCGCGGTTCTGGCGGTCCGTGGAGACGTTCTCCAAAACGCTCCCGAAGCGGATGGCGTTGTAGATCTGGGGCTCTTTCTCCTCCGAGAGGTCGATGGTCTTGGCGTAGCAGCCCCCCTCGAAGTTGAAGACGCCCCCGTCCGACCATCCGTGCTCGTCGTCCCCGATCAGACACCGCTCCGGGTCCGCCGAGAGCGTGGTCTTGCCGGTCCCGGAGAGCCCGAAGAAGAGCGCCACGTCGTCACGTTCCCCAACGTTGGCCGAGCAGTGCATGGGCATGACGCCGTGCTCGATCGGCAACACGAAGTTCATAACGCTGAAGATGCTCTTCTTGATCTCGCCGGCGTACCCGGTGCCGGCCACGAGCACGACCTTGCGGGAGAAGTCTATGCAAACGAAGGTCTCGGATCCGGTGCCGTCCTCCTCGGGCTCGGCGAGGAAACCGGGCACGGAGAGCACGGTCCACTCCGGCTCGAAGTGCTCTAGCTCCTCCCGGCTTGGACGACGGAAGAGCTGGCGGGCGAAGAGGGCGTGCCAGGCGTACTCGGCGGCGACCTGCACGTTCAAACGGTACCTCGGGTCGGCGCCGGCGTAGGCGTCCACTACGTAGAACTCCTCGAGGTTACTGAGGTAGCTGGTGGCTTTATCCAGGATGGCTTCGAAAGCTTCCGTCGAGAAAGGTTTGTTGACCGTGCCCCAGTCGACTTTGTCGCGCGTCACTTCGTCCTCGACGATGAAGCGGTCCTTGGGCGAGCGGCCAGTGCGTTTGCCGGTCTTGGCAACCAGGGCGCCGCTCTCGGCGAGCATCCCCTCCCGACGCCTGACGGCCGCCTCTATAAGCCGCGCGGGGGGCAGGTTCTCGTGTACCGCCCCGTAGCGCACCAGCCCGAGCCGCTCGAGCGTCTTCTTGCGTACTACTGCGTCCATATGATCCCTTTCGCCATATTCCCGAGACGGCATCCACCGTATCAGAAGGCCCCGAAAGGGCCCCGCGACGTGCCGCTCACCGGGGCCAAGTCTAGCAAAACCTCACAAATTCCGCCGCCGAGATGAGCGGCGCTCCATACTATATTCTGCCCATCCCGCACCCCCAAACGGACCGCATCCGAACGCGAGGCGAGGGCACGGTCAACGAAATGCGCGAACCCCGAGACCGCCGCCGAAGACGGCCGCCGTGACCCGGCAAAAGGAGCATCCTCGCCCGGTCTGTCTTACCCGTAGTCGAGCGCCCGGCGACGTTACTCCTGCCGTCGCATGCGGTAGGACCTCGTCGCCTGTGCTATCGGCCCCTACACCTTCCGTAGCCCGCTGCAAACCGCTTTCCTGCTCGCGGCCATCTTTCTGGGCATCCGATCACAGCGTCCTCTCGCAGCGGCGACCACCAGTAGAACCACCACATGTAGTGGTTACGTCGTACTTACCCACAAAATCATACTTTTGGTCGGCGAATATCCTCCTTTAGAAGGATGCGACATAAAGAGCGGCGTGATTTTGTATCTTTAACTACATGGGGCGGCCACCGGGGGTCGCCGGTGGAAAGGAGGTTGTCTCTTATGAGACGCGTCAGGGTGGTTTTTGCGGTGGTGGCGATGCTGGCGGTGATGGTGGCGACTGCCGCACCCGCAATGGCCAGGCACGACAACGACGGCTGGTGGGACAACTGCGACTGGGTCGTCGTAGGGTGGTACTGGATCCCCACCTGGTGGGGTTGGGATTGGGACTGGTCCTGGGCTATCGTCTGTGTGCCCGACGACAACTGGCGGGGGCACGACAACTGGCAGGGGCACGACCGCTGGGACGATGACTGGAGGTGGCACGACGGCAGGTGGTAGTTAGTCGCCGGTAGATAAAAAGGGGCCGGGCACCTTGGAGCCCCGGCCCCTTTTATGCCCGCTCGGAGGGGCCGCGACGACTAAGAAAATTACCCTTTCACGCTGCTCGCGCAGAACGCGGCTGCGTCGAGACGTTTAGGCGGGGCGGCAGTCGCTGCCCGAGCCTCGCCGGGTCTTCCGTTACTGACCCGCTACCGAGGAGACGGCCAGGGTCGGTTGCGGGTCGTAGTCGGCGGGGGCGGGCACGAAGGGCGGGCGTACGGTCCCCATCGGGGTTCCGTGGCAGGCCTCGGCTAGCTTCTTCAAGACCGCGGCGGAGGCGTACTCCTTGGTCATCGCCCGCGCCCTTTGGAGCTTCTCGGAGAGCGCCTTGCCCCCGGCCTCGTCGCCCGCCTCCACCTTCCGGTGCATCTCCACGACCTCTTCCGGCATAAAGTTGGCCAGAGCGGAGATCACACCCTGCGCTCCGGTGTTCAGCCCCTCCCAGAGGTCGTCTTCCGTCCCGAGGAGCACGCCCTTGCCCGCCTTCAGGACGGCTTCGGTGTAGCCGGTCTCTCCCCCGGAGTCCTTGACTCCCCAGACCGGAAGACCGGTTACGATCTCTTCAGGAACGGGGACCGCGTACTTGGGGATGTGGTAGACGATGATGGGGTGGCGGGTGGCTTCGAGTACCGGCTCGTAGAAGCGTTCCTCGAAGAGCGCCTCCAACACCACGAGCTTCTCACGAAGCGCCACCGAGGGGCCCTCGCCGTTGGTGCCGAAGGGGACTACGCCGCTTACACCCTTCTCCCCTAGCCAGGACGCGTGCGCGAGGTAGGCTTCGACGTCTATCTTCAGGGAGGCGTTATCCTCGAACGGGGTCACGTTCGCCACGTACACGCCTTCTATAGCCCGCATCCTCGGCGCTCCCTTCGGTCGGCTTCCGGCGTTCGCCTCCCAAGGTACCACGTCTGCAGTCCGGGTCACCGGCCCAGGTCTTCCGTACCCTCCAGGAAATCCCACAGCTCCCGCCCGTCCGGCAGACCTTCGTAGTCCCCCAGGGTCGCGACGCTCATTGCTCCCAGGGCGTTGGCTACGCGGAGACGTTCTTCGGCGCCGAGGTCCCAGAGATGTCCGGCCAGGTATCCCGCGTCGAAAGCGTCGCCGGCCCCGACGGGATCCACCTCCGTCGCCTCGAACCCGGGATGATCTAGGAAACTCCCCTCCAGGAGGACCGCGCTCCCCTCTTTACCGAGTTTGAGCACCACCTCGCGGGGACCTTTCTCCGCGAACTCCCTGGCGAGCTCCTCGTCGTCCCTCCCCCAGAGCGCCCGGGCCTCCTCGTCGCCCACGAAGAGCAAGTCCACGAGGGGCAGCATCTCCTCCATGAACCCCTTCGCGTCCTCCGGCGACCAGAGCCTGGACCGGTAGTTGACGTCGAAGCTCACCCGCGTCCCGGCCGCACGAGCCTCCCGCGCCGCCCACAGGGTAAAGGCCCGGCACTCGTCGGATAGGGCTGGAGTGATCCCGGTCAGGTGGAAAAAGCTCGTCCCTTCGAGGTATTCGAGATCGAAGGCCCCGGGCCCCATCGTGGAGGCGGCCGACCCGTGGCGGTAGTAGTAGACCTGCGTCGTAGTACCGACCTTCTCGCGCAGGTAGAGGCCGGTGGGCTGCTCGCTTATTCGCCGCACTCGCGAGGCATCCACCCCTTCCGCGCGGATGCGGTCCAGCACGAGCTGCCCGGGCTCGTCGTCCCCCAGGTAGCTGACCCAACCGGAGGAGATGCCGAGGCGGGAGAGGGCTATCGCCAGGTTGGACTCGGCCCCGCCTACCTTCAGCTCCAGGTGTGGAGCGTGCCGGAGGCGGCCCGGCCGGGAGGGGGTCCCGAGCACCATCGTCTCGCCGGCCGCAACAACTTCGACGACTGTCCTCACGACGAACCCGTTTCTTCGAGCATCCAGGAAGTGTAAACGTTGCGGGACCCACAGTCTCCCCGAAACGCCGGGCCGAAACGGTCCAATTTCCCCTCGCCGGAGAGTCGGAAGACGTAACCACGACGAGACGACGGTACTTCCGGGCACGAGCAGGACCAGAGGAGTGGGACGCGCGTGCGTGGCGGTCTTGCTCGGTGTCGTCGGCGGAGCGGTTGTTCGGCGTGCCGCAAAGAATTATATTGACCGCAGGGTTCGAGTTTCGCGGGAAAGGGCGAGTCGGGCGGATGGCGGGTAATCGGGAAAGTCGCGCGGATACCGGACCTTCAAGACACCGGCAGCGCGACCGTCTGAGTGTAGAGGCCAGGGGAAGTCCGGCGGCCGCGAGTAGTAACGGAGGAGCAACGCGCATGCGCACACAGGTTGGGATCGTCGGGGCTGGGCCGGCGGGGCTACTGCTCTCGCATCTGCTGTACCTGGAGGGAATCGAGTCGGTCGTACTCGAGAGTCGCAGCCGCGACTACGTGGAGGCTCGGATCCGGGCTGGTGTGCTCGAGCAGGGCACCGTAGATCTGCTGACCGAGACCGGCGTCGGCGATCGGATGAAAAAGGAGGGGATGGTCCACCACGGCATCGAGCTGCGGTTCGGCGGGCAGGGCCACCGCATCGACCTCCACGAGCTGACCGAAGGGCGTGCGATCACGGTCTACGGCCAGCACGAGGTGGTGAAGGACCTCATCGCCGCCCGGCTCGAAGCAGGCGGAGAAGTAATCTTCGAGGCCGAGGCCGTCGACGTCGAAAGCCTCGACTCGCAGAACCCGACCGTCCGCTACCGGAAAGATGGCGAGGACCACGAGCTGCGGTGCGACTTCGTCGCCGGGTGCGACGGCTTCTATGGGGTGTCCCGGGATTCCATCCCGGAGGGCGTGCTGACCGTGTACGAGCGGAGGTACCCTTTCGCCTGGCTCGGCATCCTCGCCGAGACGCCGCCGTCGTCGGAGGAGTTGATCTACACGTATCACGAGCGCGGCTTCGCCCTGCACAGCATGCGCTCGCCGGAGCTTACCCGACTCTACATCCAGTGCGACCCCGACGACGACATCGAGGATTGGTCGGACGAGCGCATCTGGGAAGAGCTGCACGCGCGGCTCGCCACCGACGAAGGCTGGGCGCTCGCCGAGGGCCCAATCCGCGAAGAAGGCAGAGGCATCACGCCGATGCGCAGCTACGCCGTCGAACCGATGCAGTACGGCAGGCTCTTCCTCGCCGGGGACGCTGCGCACATCGTCACCCCGACCGGGGCCAAGGGGATGAACCTCGCCGTCGCCGACGTCCGCGTCCTCGCCCGGGCGCTCGCCGGCTTCTACGCGTCCGGCCAGACCGAGCTGCTCGACCGGTACTCCGAGACCTGCATGCGCCGCGTCTGGTTGGCGCAGCGTTTCTCCTGGTGGATGACAGCCATGCTGCACCGTTTCGACAGCAGCGACGAGTTCCAGCATCGCCTGCAACTAACCGAGCTGGACTACGTGACGAGCTCGCGGTCCGCGGCGAAGACCCTCGCCGAAAACTACGTGGGCCTGCCCATGGACCTCGACCTCGGAACCGCCTCCACGCCCGTCCAGGGCACTTCCGCTTAGCTTAACCCAGACGGACACACGTCGCAGCGAAGGCAGGCTTCTTGACTATGTCGCTTACTGCAACCTATAGTATAGGTCGTGGTTCTGTAGTGGGAGAGGAGTCCACATGGAGAGAGGCGAGGAGTGGAGGCGGGTGTCCCGAACATCCGCATTTGGGGAACTCATGCGCGCTAAGAAGGCGTTTATCATCCCTGCGGTGATATTCTTCCTAGTGTTCTACATGGCGATGCCGGTTCTGGCAGAGTTCACCACGGTTCTGGACGGCCAAGCCATCGGGGCTCTAAACTGGGCGTACGTCTACGGTTTCGCGCAGTTTCTCATGACCTGGATACTAATGCACATATACGTGAGCCGAGCGAAGAAGTGGGACAAACTCGTTGACGAAGCGCGTGAGGAAGCCTCTGAGGAAAGGACGATGCATTGAACTTCGATCCTCTCACCGTCGGACTTTTCGTCGTAATCGTCGCAATTACTCTGGGCATCACCGCTTGGGCATCTAGGAGAACCAAGGACACCAGCCACCACTACGTGGCAGGTGGCGAGATCAAGGGCTGGCAGAACGGGCTCGCCATCGCCGGAGACTTCATGTCCGCGGCCACGTTCCTCGGGATCGCGGGTGCCATAGCGCTGACCGGATTCACAGGTTTCTACGTGGCTGCGGCTGGCTTGGTTACCTTTCTTTTGGTGCTCCTGGTAGTCGCCGAACCGTTGAGGAACCTCGGTAAGTACACCCTGGCAGACGTGCTCACAGCCCGCTTCAACACCAGAGAAGTCCGTTCCGTAGCGGCGCTCAACACGGTGACCGTAAGCATTATATATATGATCGGCCAGCTCGTTGGCGCGGGCGCCGTTATTAAGCTCCTGCTTGGCATCGACTACACCGTAGCCGTTATCGTTATAGGAGTTCTGATGACCATCTACATCGCGGCGGGCGGCATGCTCGCCACCACCTGGATCCAGATCGTTAAAGCGGTGCTGCTTATGAGCGCGATCTTCCTCATGGCGTTGCTCGTACTGGCTGAGTTCAACTTTAATCCGCTCGCTCTCTTCAATGAGGTCCCTATCCAGCTAGGAAGTGGGGCGCTCAAACCGTCACACGGATTCGTTGAGGGGCTGAACTGGATCTCCTTCAACCTCGCCATCATCCTCGGGACGGCGGGGCTGCCGCATATCCTGATGCGCTTCTTTACCGTGCCAGACGCGAAGACGGCGCGCAACTCGCTCATCGTCGCCGTATGGATTATCGGGCTGGTCTTTATAACGATGCCGTTCATTGGCTACGGAGCAGCGCTTCTCGTCGGCCAGGGCGAAATCTCGGGAGCGGACCCGGGGGGCAACCTCGCAGCTCCGCAGCTCGCCCAAATCCTCGGCGGCCCGATCTTCTTCGCCTTCATCTCGGCGGTTGCCTTCGCGACGATCCTGGCCGTGGTCGCCGGGCTCGTGATCGCCGCCTCCAGCGCCTTCGCCCACGACGTCTACACCAACGTCATCCGCGGCGGCGAGGCGAGCGATCAGGAGCAACTCAGAGCCGCCCGCATCGCGGCGGTTGGCGTATCCATTATTGCTATTGCTCTTGCCCTAGTGGCACAGGGCATTAACGTAGCGATTCTGGTCGTCCTGACCTTTGCCGTGGCGGCGAGCGCGAACGTTCCGGTCATACTGCTGACGCTTTTCTGGGAGAAGTTCAACACGGTCGGAGCGATCACAGGAATGCTGGTCGGTGTGGTGGCCTCCGTGGGCTTAATACTGCTCGGCCCCACCGTAATGGGTGAAGGCGCGCTCTTCCCTCTTGGAAACCCGGCGCTAGTGTCCGTGCCGATCGGTTTCCTAGCTTGCTACCTGGGAACCGTGCTGAGCAGTTCTCGGGCCCGAGAGGAGCGCGAGCAGGGAACGCAGATTTCGTACGACGAGATCTACGTCCGGTCTAATACCGGTATCAGTGATATAGAGGAGGAGATTGAGGGCGTCACAACGCGGGAGGCGCAAACGTGAGCGTAGGTTGATAGCGGCTCCCATCTTACCCGTAAGCGGCGCTCTGAGGTAGAATCGGTTGGTCCAAGATCCTTATACGTTTGCTGATCCCTGAAGTCAACCACTCTCCCACCGCATTTGGGACGGTTACTGCCGAACCCTTTTGTTGTTCGTAGTATTACAAAAGTCTATAGTGGCGCGGTAGCGTAGGGGTAAGAGGCCGGTTGCGCGGAGAGAAACCGCTCCGACCGTCGCCGAGGGAGGTAGGGCTTGAGGCAGGTGGGGGAAGATCAAGACAGGGACGTAGCGAGGATACGGGTGATCAAAGACGGCCCCGTGGGCGAGGTCCGGCTGAACCAGCCGGAGGTGCTGAACGCCCAGGGCCAGCACTGGCCCGAGGACGTGCTCGCCGCCGCCAGGGAGGTGGGAGAGGACCCCGAGATACGGGTGGTCCTCCTGACCGGCGAGGGCCGCAGCTTCTGCTCCGGTTTGAACCTGACCGACCTGGGACGTGGCGAGATCCCCAACGAGTGGTTCCACAAATGCGAGTACGCCTTCCGCTCGATGGAGATCATGGATAAACCGGTCATCGCCGGCATCCAGGGTCACTGCCTCGGCGGTGGCCTTCAGGTCGCCATCGCCTGCGACGTCCGAATAGCGGCCGACGACGCCATCGTAGGGTTGCCGGCGACGCGGGAGGCGTTTATCCCCGGGATGAGCACGTATCGGCTCCCGCGCGTCATCGGCATGGCCCATGCGCGGCATCTGATCCTGTCCGGCCAGAACATCGACGCCGCGGAGGCTTACAGAATAGGTCTGGTCAACAAGGTCGTCCCGCGCGCCGAACTGGAGAACGAGCTGGAATCCTGGGTGCAGTGGTACCTTGAGGTGCCCCGCGTGAGCGTTATGCACTCCAAAAAGCTCTCCAACATGGCGTTCGACCTGGACTTCGAGCAGTTCCTTGAGGAGTACGACAAGGCGGTGGAGGCAGTGACGGCTACCGAAGAGCACCAGGCCGCCCGCCGCGAGTGGATGGAGACCAGGGGCTATGACAAGGACGAGTGAGACCGGGACGCCGGCCTCCCCAGAGACGATGCCGCGCGAGGAGCTGGAGCAACTCCAGGTCTCGCGCGTGCGCTCCTGCGTGGAGCGACTCCAGAGCTCGGACATCGGGTACTACAAGGAGCGGCTGGCGAATGTGGACCCGGGCCAGATCGTCTCGGCTGACGACCTCTCGCGCCTGCCGTTCACGGTGAAGGACGACCTGCGCGAACATTACCCGTTCGGCATGTTCCTGACTCCGCTGGGCGAGATCGTACGCATCCACGCTTCTACCGGCTCGACGGGCAAGCCGACGGTTGTCGGCTACACCCGGTCCGACCTGGAGCTCTGGGCCGACGTCCTGGCGCGCGGCCTCGCGGCCGGCGGGGTAACCAGGGACGACGTTTTCCAGAACGCCTATGGGCACGGGCTGTTCACCGGGGGTCTGGGCTTTCACGACGCGGCGAGCCGGGTCGGGGCGACGGTCGTACCGACCTCGGCGGGGAACACCTCCCAGCAGGTGATGCTGATGCGCGACTTCGGCGTCACTGCGTTCGGCGCCACACCCTCGTACGCGCTCCACGTCGCCGAGGTCGCCGTGGAGGAAGGCGTGGACCTCGATTCGCTGCCGCTCCGCGCGGCGTTTTTGGGGGCCGAGCCCATGACGGAGAAGATGGCGGCCAGGATCGAGGAGAAGATGGGTGTCGAGGTCTACGAGCAGTACGGCCTCTCGGAGATCATCGGCCCGGGCGTCGCCAGCGCGTGCGGCTACGCCGACGGGATGCACGTATGGGAAGACCACTTCATACCGGAGATCGTGGACCCCGACTCCGGCGAGCGCCTGCCGGACGGGGAGGTCGGCGAGCTGGTCCTCACCGCGCCGACCAAAGAAGCTTTGCCCGTCATCAGGTACCGCACCCGGGACCTCACCCGTCTGTACACGGAGCCGTGCCCCTGTGGCCGGACGAGCACCCGCATCGCGAGGATCATGGGGCGCATGGACGACATGCTTATCGTACGCGGGGTCAACGTCTTCCCCTCGCAGGTCGAGCACGCCCTGATGGGCATGGACGACCTCGAACCCCACTACCAGCTCGTCCTGAGCACCCGCGAGGAGGACCACCAGGACGACCTGAGCGTGCGGGTGGAGACGGCGGAGCACGTCGCGAAGGCCGACCACGAGGCGCTACAGGCTCGCGTCTCGGAGACGCTCCGAGAAGCGCTCAACCTGACCGCGACGGTCGAGCTCGCTTCCCCGCGGACCATCCCGCGTAGCAAGGGCAAGGCCGTTCGCGTCCTGGACGAGCGGACGGACGCCGGGTAACGTACGTGGTCGCATCGACCGATCTTTGCACGAAAGGCAGGGCGCCATGAGCACGGTACGCGAGGTCACCTACGAGCTTCTCCGCAGCCTCGGGATGACGAAAATGTTCGGCAACCCCGGCTCGACGGAGCTAGCGTTCCTGAAGGACTTCCCAGAAGACTTCACCTACGTGCTGGGCCTGCACGAGGGGGCCGTAGTGGGGATGGCGGACGGGTACGCGCAGGGGACGGGGCGGGCGGCCTTCGTGAACCTGCATACGGCGGCTGGGTTGGGCAACGCGGGGGCGGCGATCATGACGGCGCACCACAACCGCACGCCGCTGGTGATCACCGCCGGCCAGCAGGACCGGCGCCAGATCCGGCACGAGCCCTTCCTCTCCGGGAAGCTGGTCGAAATGGCCCTGCCGTACGTGAAGTGGAGCCACCAGCCCGAGCGCGCCGAGGACGTGCCGGCCGCCATCGAACGCGCCTACCACACCGCCATGCAGGCCCCCCAAGGCCCGGTCTTCGTCTCCGTCCCGATGAACGACTGGGAGGCAGAGGCCGAGCCCGTCCAGACCCGCGAGATCGACTACCGGATGGCCCCCAACCCGGAGGCCCTGGACAGGGTAGCCCGGCTCCTGGAGTCGAGCGAGCGACCGGCCATCGTCGCCGGGGCGGGGGTCGACCGGGCCGGCGCCTTCTACGACGCGGTGGATCTCGCCGAGAGACTCAACGCGGCGGTGTGGACGGACCCCATGCACCCGCGGGTGGGGTTTCCGCAGGACCATCCCCTCTTCGGAGGCCACCTGCCTCTCTCCCAGGCTCCCATCGCGGACCAACTCTCGGAGTACGACGTCGTGCTGGTCCTGGGCGCCCCGGTGTTCAGGTACTTCCCGTACGATCCCGGTCTGCCGGTGAAGGGGAATACGCAAATCGTCCACGTGACCGACAACCCCGAAGCCCGCCCCGCCGCCTCTCGAAGAAGCCCCCACCCCCGAAGCGGAAGGTTCGCTACCGGCCGACTACGTCTTGCACAACCTGGCGCAACACCTGCCAGACCAAGCCGTGCTCGTCGAGGAGACGCCGTCGAGCAGGGCGCTGCTGCACAAGCACGTCCGCATAAAAGCGTCCGGAGGATTCTACGCCGCCGCCAGCGGGGGATTGGGATTCGGCACCTCCGCCTCGATAGGGTTGAAGCTGGCCCAGCCCGATCGCCCCGTGGTGTGCGTCGTAGGCGACGGCTCGCTGATGTACGCCGTGCAGGCCCTGTGGAGCGCGGCCCACTACGGAGCCGCCGTCGCGTTCGTCGTGATGAACAACCAGCAATACAAAATACTCAGGCTCTTGGGTGAAAGAGAAGACGTCGGGAAGGGGATTCCCGGCCTGGATCTTCCGGGGGTGGACATCGTCGGTTTGGGCCGCAACCTCGGCTGCGAAGGCGCCTCGGTCGAGAGCCCGGAGGAGCTACCGGACGCCCTCGAACGCGCCCTCGCCGCCGGAGGCCCGTACGTCCTGAACGTCCTCGTGGACCCCAACGTCCCCAAGGCTTTGGGCTGACGCTCGTCCCGAACCCGGCGATTCCGCGGTCGCTATACTGTCCTCGAATTGGCGGTCGATTCTTCGGCTGCCCACGGGAAGGAGGAGAGATGACGATATCTAGCGGGGTAACTTATCGCACGGAGGTGATCGGCAGCTTGCTGCGCCCGCCGGAGGTAAAACAAGCCATGAACGACGCGCAGGCCGACAGGATCGGGCGCGAAGAGCTGGAGCAGATCCAGGACCGCGCGATACTGGGTGCGATCTCGCTGCAAGAAGAGTGCGGGATGGACGTCATAACCGACGGCGAGTACCGGCGGATGATCTTCTGGGACCCGGTCATCGCAACGCTCGACGGCCTGACCACCGACGAATCCTCCCCGGTCATGTTCGGCGGAGACGACTCCGAAGAGGACGACGCCCTGCAACTCCCGACCGTCACGGGCAAGCTCTCTCACCGCGACAGCCTGCTCCAGCGCGAGATGAGCTACCTGCTGGAGCACGCCAACTCTCCGACGAAAGCCACCATGCCGGCGATGGCCCAGGCGAGCGCGCTTTGGCTGCCGGAGATCTCCGAAGACGCCTACCCGACCCGCAACGAGTACATGGAAGACCTGGTAAGGCTCATGCGCGAGGACATCGCGGCGCTCGACGAGATGGGCGTCGACTACGTCCAGCTCGACAGCCCGCGCTACACCTACGCCTGCAGCGAGGAGGGCCGGGATCGCCTGCGGGCCCTGGGGATAGAGCCCGAGTCGTGGCTCGGCGAGATGATCTCCTTCGACAACGCCCTCATGGAAGGTTTCGACGACATCACCTTCGGGCTGCACCTCTGCCGCGGCAACCACCGCAGCATGTGGGCCGTCGAGGGTGGCTACGACCCCATAGCCGAGCGCCTGTTCAACGAGCTTAACGTAAACCGCCTGCTTCTGGAGTACGACTCTCCACGCGCAGGAACCTTCGAGCCGCTGCGTCTGGTCCCGGAAGGCAAGGTCGTCGTGCTCGGCTTGATCTCGTCCAAAGAAGCCCGCGTCGAGACGCGTGAAGAGATACTGCCCCGCATCGAGGAGGCCGCGCAGTTCGTGCCCGTGGAGCGCCTGGCGCTGAGCCCGCAGTGCGGGTTTGCTTCGACGTTGCCCGGCAACCTGCTCGGCGAGGACGCACAGCGGCGAAAGCTTGAGTTGATCTCATCTGTCGCCGGCGAGGTGTGGGGCTGAGACGTGGCCGCTACGAGCGCGAGCGATAGGCCGGTCTACCGGTACCGTACCCTGTGGGTGTGGCTGCTCCTGGGGTGGACGGTCAGCTACGCCGATCGGACGGTGACGGGGCCGATCGTCTCTTACATGATCGACAACGACATCTCCTTCGTGCAGGGGGTCGAAAGCCCGTTCTCTTTGGGCGGGCTCATAGGAAGCCTGTTCTTCGCGGGCTACATGCTTACGCAGTTCCCGGGCGGCTACCTGGGGGACAGGTTCGGGCACCGCACCATGCTCGTGGTGAGCGTGGTGTGGGCCGGGATAGCCACGATCCTCAGCGGGGTCATGACCGCGCTCCTCGGCTTCGTGGCGCTGCGTGTGATCACGGGCCTCGGAGAGGGCGCGTTCTATTCCAACGACCGCAGCGTCATCACCGAGCAGACGCCCCCCGAGAAGCGGAGCTTCGGTATGGGGGTCGTCATAACCGGGCTCTCGATCGGGCTCACGCTGGCATTCGTTCTCACCCCGCCCCTGATCGGGCTGGGAGCCAGCGTCTTTGGGACGGAGGGCGCCTGGCGGATGCCGTTCTTCGTGCTCGGCGCCGTCACGCTCGTCGTCGGGTTCGGCATGCACGCCTTCTTCAAGGGGCAGGGAGATTTCAGGCCGGTTTACCTTGCCGCGCTGCGGGGCTTGAGCGGGTACACGGTCGTCTTTCTGGTGGCCGTGGTAGGGGTTTACGCAGTCACCCTCTGGGCGGGACTGCCGGAGTGGGTCATGGCGGGTCTGGTCGCCGTTTTGGCCCTCGTGCTGATCGGGTTCATCTTCGGCAACAAGGGCGGCGAAGTGGCCCCGATCCTCTACAACAGGAACCTGTTTCTGATCTACATCGCGTTCATCGCGATCCTCTGGCACCTCTGGTTCTTCGGCTTCTGGGCGGTCTCCATAGCCTCTGACGCCTCTGGCGGAGAATCCTTCTCCAGGGCGGCGCTGACGGCTGTCTTCTTCGCCGTGGCGGGCATCCTGGGGTTCCCCGCCGGCGGCTGGCTAGCCGACTACGCCAAGGTAAAGGGGTGGGGGCGCAAGGGGATGCTCTCTTCCTTCATGCTGATCCTGGGTCTCCTGACTTTGGGCTTCGGCTTCTACCTCTCGAACGGGGGGCAATCCCTGCTCGTGATAGGCGTCCTGTTCTTCGTCTCCAGCCTGTTCTTCAACGCCCTGCAGCCGATGGCCCACGCCCTCGCGGCGGACCTGACGGCCCCCGCCTACCTGGGCGCGATGTTCGGCATGATGAACCTGGTCGGCGAGATCGGAGCCGTCCTCTCCCCGGCTATAAGCGGCGTACTTAGAGACGCGACCGGCGCCTGGAACGCGGCGGTGATGCTCGACGCGGGCATAGTCCTCGTCGGCTTCGTGGTGCTGCTATTCATCCGGGAAACGGGGGCAGCCGAAGAACCCTCCGGGGTCGAGGCGGCGAGCTAGGAAGCCGCCAGGAAAGCCGGCGCGGGGAGCCGCCTCTTCCTCAAGAGGTCTCTAGCACGAGCAAGAGGTCGCCGGACTCGACGTTAGTGCCCGAAGCAACGGCGATCCGCTCGACTGTGCCCGAGACGGGGGCGCTGATTGACGACTCCATCTTCATCGCCTCCATCGTGCCGAGCTGCTGGCCCTCCTCGACCTCCTCGCCCTCCTCGACGGCCAGCGTCACCGCGCCCGTCATCGGGGCGGCGACATGTCCTTCTTCGTTCGGGTCGGCCTTCTCCGTAGCCGGCGTCTCCGGCTCCAGCGAGTGGTCCTGGGCGTCCACGCTCCTCGCCTGGCCGTTGACGGTCACGATGAGGGCTCGGAGGCCGCGCTGGTCGGCCTCCGAGATCGCCTCGAGCCCCACGTGGAGCCTGACGCCAGGCTCGAGGTCCAGGTCGAGCTCCTGCCCAGTCTCCAGCCCGTAGAAAAAGGGCTTCGTAGGTATCACGGAGACGTCGCCGTAGCTCTCCTCGGCCTCCTCCTTACCAGCGGCCGGGTCGGGCAGGAGCAGCCGGTTCAGCGCGGCGCGACGCTCCTGGCCGGGCTCGGCCTGCGCGAGCGCCTCCCGGTCCTCCTCGGGGAGTTGCTCGTCCCCGGAGGAACCGGCCTCTGAGGAACCGGCCTCTGAGGGCTCGTCCTCGGTTTCCTCCGCACCATTCTGCTGCGAGAGTACCTCGGAGCGCAAGGGTTCAGGCCAGCCGCCCGGCGGCTCGCCGATGTCCCCGCGCAGGAAGCCGATCACGCTCTCCGGAAGGTCGTAGTCGGCGGGGTCCTCCTCGAAATCGCCGGGATCTATGTTGGAGGAGACGAGGTACAGGGCGAGGTCGCCCACGACCTTGCTCGTGGGCGTCACCTTGACCAAGTGCCCCAGGAGCTCGTCGCAGCGGGCGTAGGCGTGCTCTATCTCCTCGAAGCGTTCCCCGAGCCCCAGGGCCGTCGCCTGCACCCGCAGGTTCGAGAGTTGGCCGCCCGGTATCTCGTGCTGGTAGACAGTACCCGTCGGCGAGCGCAGCCCGGACTCGAAGGGCGCATAGAGCGTCCTCACCGCGTCCCAGTAGGGCTCGAGATCCCCCAGGGCGTCGAGCGAGAGGCCCGTTTCGCGTTCGGTATGCTCGGTCGCCGCCACTATGGCCGACAGAGACGGCTGGCTGGTCATCCCGGACATCGGGGCGGCGGCGCCGTCTACGGCGTCTACTCCCGCCCGCAAGGCCGCGAGATAGGTGGCGAGTTGGCCGCCGGCGGTGTCGTGGGTGTGCAGGTGCACCGGCAGGTCGAACTCGCTGCGCAGAGAACTTATGAGCTTCTCGGCGGCGGGGGCGCGCAAGAGGCCGGCCATGTCCTTTATGCACAGGACGTGCGAGCCGGCCTCGACCAGCTCCTCGGCCAGCCGCAGGTAGTAGTCGAGGGTATAGAGCTCTTCGTTCGGGTTCGAGAGGTCGCCGGTGTAGGAGATCGCACCCTCCGCGATGGCGTCGGTCTCGAGCACCGCCTCTATAGCCGGACGCATCCTGCGGATGTCGTTGTTGGCGTCGAAGACGCGGAAGATGTCCAGGCCGGTCTCGGCGACTTCGGTGACGAAGGCCTTTAGCACGTCGTCCGGGTAGGTCGTGTACCCGACGGCGTTCTGGCCCCGGAGGAGCATCTGCAGGCACGTGTTCGGGAGCGCCTCCCGCAGACGCCCCAGCCGCTCCCAGGGGTCCTCGCGCAGAAAGCGCAGGGCCACGTCGAAGGTCGCTCCGCCCCACACCTCGGCGGAGAAGAGCTGCGGGAGCATCCGGGCCAAGTGCGGGGCGACGGTGAGCATGTCGAAGGTGCGCATCCGGGTCGCGAAGAGGGACTGGTGGGCGTCGCGCATGGTGGTGTCGGTGACGAGCAGGGCGTCGGACTCTCGCATCCAGCGGGCGAAGCCCTCCGGGCCGAGCTCATCTAATTTCTGCTTTGTACCGTCCGGCGCGTCGCCCTCTGGTAGTGGCGGCAGTTTGGTGCGCGGGTCGGGCGCTTCGGGGGGCGGGCCGTTCGGGCGGTTGACGGTGACGTCGGCTAGCAGCGAGAGCAGGCGGGTCGCCCGGTCCTTGCCCGCGGAGGCCTGCGTGAGGTGCGGTCTCTCGTCTATAAAGGAGGTGTTCGTTTGTCCGGCCAGAAAGTCGTCGTCGTTGAGGACGGCCCGGAGGAATGCCACGTTCGTCGCCAGGCCGCGCACCCGGATCTCGGCGAGCGCCCTGCTCGCCCTCCTCGCCGCGGTGAACAGGTCGGGCCCACGAGCGGTGACCTTGATGAGGAGCGGGTCGAAGTACGGGCTGACCTCAGCGCCGGAGTAGACGGTGCCGCCGTCCGTGCGGATGCCCAACCCGCCCGGCGAGCGGTAGGCGGAGATCCTGCCCGTGTCCGGCTGGAAGTCTTGCGCCGGGTCTTCGGTGGTCACCCGGCACTGCAAGGCCACGCCGCGCTGCTCTATTACTTCCTGGGAGAGACCCAGATCCTCCAACGTCTCCCCCCCGGCGATCCTCAGCTGGGCGTTGACCAGGTCTACGTCGGTGGTCTCCTCGGTGACGGTGTGCTCGACCTGGATGCGGGGGTTCATCTCGATGAACGCGTGCTCGCCATCTTCCCCGACCAAAAACTCGACCGTACCGGCGTTGAGGTAGCCGACCTCGCGGGCGAAGCGGACCGCATCCTCGCACAATCGGTCCCTGAGGTCCGGATCCAGGTTAGGCGCCGGCGCTATCTCCAGGACCTTCTGGTGACGCCGCTGCACGGAGCAGTCGCGCTCGTAGAGGTGTATGACTTCCCCTTCCGCGTCGGCGAGCACCTGCACCTCTATGTGCCGGGGTCTCACGAGGGCCTGCTCCAGAAATACCGACGGATCGCCGAACGCGGACTCCGCCTCGCTCGTCGCCGCATCCACCGCCTCTTGCAGGTCCTCGGCATCCTCGACCAGGCGCATGCCTCTCCCCCCTCCCCCGCTGGCCGCCTTCACGAAGAGCGGGTACCCAACTTCCTCGGCCACCTCCGAAGCCTCGTCGGGGTCCGAGACGAGCCCCGACGCTTGCGTGATCGGGATTCCGGCTGACTCCGCCGCCTCTCGCGCCTTGATCTTGTCCCCGGTAAGGGAAATGACCTCGCTCGGGGGACCCACGAAGGTCAGGCCGGCCTCCTCGCACGCCGACGCGAGCTCGGCGCTCTCGGAGAGGAAGCCGTAGCCCGGGTAGATCGAATCGGCCCCGACCTCCAGGGCCTTGTCCACCAGCGTCTCGACGTCCAGGTAGGCCCTCACCGGAGGTACCTCCGAGCAAAAAACGTTGGCCCTGGGCACCAGAATCGCACACTCGTCTCCATTTGACCAGTAGGCGTTCGCGGACGAGCGAGGAAGTTGGCCGGAGGGCCAAGCATTTCCGGCAGGCGGCGGCGTCGACCAGGGGCTAAGATGTACCGTGAAAGCAATCGTCAGGGCGAAAACGGAGGCGAACCATGCACGCGAGAATGACCACGATCCGGACGCAGCCGGGCAAGATGGAAGAGGCGCTCGTCATCGCCCGCGACTCCATAGCACCCCACGCTGAGGAGCAGCAGGGGTTCAAGAGCCTGGTCGCGTTGACGGACCCCGAGAGCGGAGAGCTCGTCTTCATCTCCCTGTGGGAGACGGCAGAAGACCTGGAGGCGAGCGAGAACAGCGGTTATTACGAGGAGCAGCTCGGCAGGCTCTCCAGCGTCCTCGCCGGGCAGGCGGCCCGCGAAGCCTTCGAAGCACACATTCTGGCCTGAACAAAGAAGAGTCCGATGATGTAGCCGGGAATCTCAGCCGTCCCGCGAGCGGGTTGCCTCTCCCGCTCGCCGCGCCCGTGGCGCTGCGTTCGGCAACGTCGAACATGGAAGTTGACCGAAACGCAAAACCTATGTTACAAGTCGATACACTCTCAGGGACGCAAGGCTATGCCGAGCAGGAGGAGTAAGGGCATTGATAGGGGAAACTCGAGAAAAAGAGCCGCTCCGACGCGGGCAACTCCAGCCACTTCCGCTGCCCGTACCACGGCTATACCTACCAGAACACCGGGAAGCTAAACGGGGTCCCGTTCCAGAAGGAAGCATATGGTCCCGAAGGGCTCGACAAGGACGAGTGGGCCATGACCCCGGCGCCACGGATGGCCCTTTACGAGGGTTTGATCTTCGCGAGCCTGAACCCGGACGTCCCGCCGCTCGAGGAGTACATAGGGGACATGGGCTGGTACCTTGACTTCTACCTCAAAAAGAGCCCGGCGGGTTTGGAGGTGGTAGGCGCTCCCCAGCGCTGGATCATGCCAGCCGACTGGAAGCTCGCCGCGGAGAACTTCATCGGCGACGGCTACCACACCCAGTCTACGCACATGTCCACCATCAAGGCCGGCATCATGCGCGTCAAGAGCCCGGCATACCTCAAAGAAGGCGTGCAGATAACCGCCGGCAAGCATGGGTGCCTGTTCATGGGGTTCAAGCCGGGGAGCTACTTCAACTACCCCCAGGGCATCGTGGACTCGATGCTGGAGAACCTCAACGAGGACCAGGTCGAGCTCCTCAACGAGGAGTCCATAATGCCGTTGAACGCCACCGTCTTCCCGAACCTGAGCTTCCTCCACTCCGCGATGGCCATAGAGGCGGAAGGAGAGCTCGCGACATCCGTCCCTTACCTCACCATCCGCGTCTGGCAGCCGATGGGGCCGGGCAAGATGGAGATCTGGTCCTGGTGCCTCGTGGAGAAGGACGCCTCCGAGGAGTTCAAGAGGAACTCCAACAGGGCGTACCTCTCGACCTTTGGGGCGTCTGGCACCCTGGAGCAGGACGACGCGGAGAACTGGAGCGGCCAGACGCGGGTCGCCGCCGGGGAGATGTCGGGCCAGCACTACCTCAACTACTCGGCGGGGACAAAGCACGTCGAGCCGATCCCCGACGGAGAGTGGCCCGGTCCCGGCACGGCTTATCCGAAGAACTACGTGGACTTCGCCCAGCGCCACTTTTGGGAGACGTACTTCGATCACCTGCTGGACGGCCAGAACGGCTCCTGACGGGAACGGGGGAATGATGCTCGAGACATCGGTGGAGACGTACTGGGAGGTCTACTCGTTCCTGATGCACGAGGCCGAGCTTCTAGACGAGCGCCGCGAACGCGACTGGCTGGATCTGTTCACCGACGACGCGGAGTACCTGATGCCGGTGCGTGTGAACCGGGAGCGGGGAGAGGGCGACGGCTTCAGCGAAGAAGCGTTCTACTTCGAGGAGACGCGCGGCAGCCTGGAGCTGCGGGTCAGACGCCTGGAGACAGAGTACGCCTGGGCCGAAGACCCCCCCTCCCGCACCCGCCACTTCGTCACCAACGTCAGGGTCGCCGAAGGCGAAGAGGAAGAAGAGGTAGCGGTGCGGTCGAACCTGCTCCTTTACCGCTCGCGGGGCAGCGATCCTCGCAACGACCTGATCTCCGCTGAGCGCAAGGATACCTTGCGCAAGGAAGACGGCCAGTGGAAGCTCAAGAAAAGAGTGATCCTTCTGGACCACTCCGTCTTGATGACACACAACCTCTCCGTTTTTCTCTAGGCAGGGAGACATGGAAGACGAGTACACCGAGATCACCAACGATTCGGCGATCGCCCTGGTGCGAAAGATTCGCACCAGGAACGGAGTACGAATGGAGATCTACTCGCCCGAGTCAGAGAAACGGGTCTACCTCGACCCCCTCCTGATCGAGAGCCTGGCCTGGCAGACCCCCGAGACGTTCTTGGATACGCTCGAAGATCCGCCCGAGTCCACGAGCACGAAAGACGTCGAAGAGGCGCGAGTAGAGACGGAGAACGAGTACACCGA
>JAIVIG010000304.1:0-1028 GCA_020200675.1 Actinomycetota bacterium | reverse complement strand
CGTACACCCTCGTGCGCAAGGTCCGCATCAGGGACGGGGCGCGGTTGGAGATCTTCTCTCCCAAGCTGGACTACCAGACCTATCTCGACGCCTCCTTGCTCGAGAGCCTGACCTGGCAGACGACCGCCACGTTCTCGAAGTTCCTCGAAGAGCCGTACGGACCCCGGGACACGCATTAACGGAAGGTGGTTGCAAAGCTTGAACGGTAGGGACGGTCTGAACGACAAGGTCGCGCTGGTAACGGGTGGGGGATCGGGGATAGGCCGGGCCGTGGTCGAGGCCCTGATCGGAGAAGGCGCGCGGGTCGGCGTGCTCGAGCTCTCGCCGGAGAAGGTCGAAGAGTTGGGGGCTTTGGGCGACGGCGTAAAGGCCGTGCGGGGAGACGCGACCAGCCTGGAGGACAACGAGAAGGTGTTCTCGGAGACGGTAAATGCCTTCGGTCGGCTTGACGCCCTCGTCTGCTGCGTCGGATTGTGGGACAACCAGGCGAAGTTGAAGCGCCTCCCGAAGGAAAAGATAGACGAGGCCTTCGACGAGATCTTCGCGGTCAACGTGAAGAGCTACGTGCTCGCCACGAAGGTCTGCGCGGACGCCCTGATCGAGTCCGAGGGGTGCATCGTCTACACCCTGTCGAACTCGGCGTTCTACCCGGACGGGGGAGGTCCGCTCTACATGGCCTCCAAGTTCGCCGTCCGGGGCCTGCTCGTGGAGATAGCCTACGAGTTGGCCCCCAAGGTGAGGGTTAACGGCGTGGCGCCCGGGGGTACCGCGACCGGGATCGTGGGCCTCAAGAGCCTGGACCAGGAGGAACCGATGCTCGCCTCGCCGGAGATGCAGGAGGCGCTCAAGTCCATCAACCCGCTCCAGGCCGAGTTCGATCCCAAAGACCACGTCGGGGCCTACCTCTACCTCGCGAACGCGGAGCTCTCGAAAGGCGTGACCGGGGTGGTCATCAACTCCGACGGCGGCCTCGGCGTGCGCGGCCTCTCCAAAGTCGCCGGCCTGCTGTGAGGGATAACGGCGAGGCG
>JAIVIG010000038.1 GCA_020200675.1 Actinomycetota bacterium | reverse complement strand
AGACGCACTTTGGGTTTGAAGTAAGGAGCTTGCTCGATCTCTCGCAGTCGAACGTCTTCTTCCTCGGTTAGTCGAATGTAACGTGATGGTGGCATTGCCCAATTATATCTTTGAGATACTTAGATAGAGTGGAGATCCAGTACACCAGCGCGAGCAGCTTCCCTGGAGGCTCCAGAAATGCCTCCAAACGTTCAATGCTTTTTTCGTCCGTCAATTCCTAAGCCCTCACACTGGGGACCTCGACTGCTTCTGCTGATCCGAAAACGCTACTTATTATATCCGCTACTAATACACTTCGGCTAGCTTACTACTCCACCGCGTTATCCTTCCCTCTCTGGAAAATCTTTAACACACACGCGATGGATGGAATAGCAGATGAGTAACGAAGGTAAAAAGAGTTGGTCGCGTACAAATATTGCGTGCGCCGATCTCATACCAAGACCGGCGTACGCATGAGGACTTGTAGCAGGCTCTATCCGAAGAAGGTCTCGGCGGCGCGGTACAACTCGTCCGGGACGGTCTTGGTCTCCTCGGTCGCCTCGTCCAGAGAGACCATGACGATCTCGTCGCCGCGCAGGGCTACCATCTGTCCCCACTCGCCGTTCTTGACCGCTTCGGCGGCCCGCAGACCGTAGCGGGTGGAGAGGATGCGGTCGTAGGCGGTCGGGGTGCCGCCGCGCTGGAGATGCCCGAGGACGACGTGGCGGGTGTCTATGCCAGTACGTTCTTTAATTTCCCCGGCCAGTGTCTCGCCGATGCCGCCTAGCCTGACGTGGCCGAACTCGTCGGTTTCGGCGTTCTGGGTGATGTAGTCCTCGCTCAAGGCTACGCCCTCGCTGACCGCGACGATGCCCCAGCTCTCGCCGTTCTCGGCGCGCTTTTTGAAGAGGTTAGCAATCTCGTCGAGGTCCGGTTCCACTTCGGGGATGAGGGTGATGTTCGCAGCGCCGGCGACGCCCGCTCCCCAGGTGATCCAACCGGCGTGCCGCCCCATGACCTCGACCACCATGATCCTCTCGTGGCTTTTGGCAGTGGTCCTTATTTTGTCTATGGCGTCCGTGGCGATGGAGACGGCCGTGTCGTAGCCGAACGTCGTGTCGGTGGCCGAGAGGTCGTTGTCTATGGTCTTCGGGCAGCCGACGATCTGGATGCCGAAGTCGTCGTGGAGCCTCTTGGCGACTCCTAGAGTGTCGTCCCCGCCGATGGCGACGAGGGCGTCGACGCCGTACTCCTTCATGTTCTCGACGACCTTTTCTGCGTCGCCCTCGTTCTTGTATGGGTTGGTGCGCGAGGACTTGAGGATGGTGCCGCCCTCTTCGAGGATGTAGCGGACGTCGCCCACGGAGAGGGGCATCGTGCTGTCCGCTTCCCTCTCCAGCAGTCCACGCCAACCGCGCTTGATGCCCAGGACCTCGTAGCCGTAGTCCTTCACGGACTTCATGGTCACGGCCCGGATCACGCCGTTCAGCCCCGGCGCGTCCCCGCCACCCGTGAGCATCCCTACCCGGTTCACCTCGGCCATCTCTGCCTCCCTTCCTCGGCGCCTCCTTTGGAGCCTTCAGTTTACTAGAGCCGCCGGTTTCATAGTGAGGAGATCGTAAACAGACTTTGAGCGTTCGCCGGTAACCCTGGTCTCGTCAACACCGGGATAGGCCATCTCTGGTGCATTAATCAGACCATTGCTAGCCCCCTCGTCGATGCAGTCGCTCGACGAGGAGGGAAGGAACGGTGGTAAGACGGGGCGAGCTGATGGACCAGGCCTGGCAGCAGATCGCGCCGCTCTTACCCGAGAACGGGGGGGCGCCCCGTTCACCGTGTCGCACTGTCTACGCTTCTACCAGAGCGCGTCATGGTATTCGCGGACGCCGTAGGCTTCGCTCAATTCGATACCGCCAGGCAGGGTGCCCGTGTATACGCCGAACCAGTGGAAGTAGTAGGAGCGGACGAGCAGGAAGTTATCGTGGTACTCAATGAGCGCCTCTGGTTGAAAGTGCAGCGTGCCGCCTTCGGCGAAGGAGACGGTCGAGAGGTCGTCTGAGAAAGTGACTGGCCCAGTCTCCTGTGCGTCGCCATCGATCCAGATGGTGCGCTCGCTGTGGGCGGGAGTGTCGAAGAGACCGGTAATGGCGTTGAAGGCGACGAGCCGGTTGTGCTGATCCAGCCCCACGCCAGCCGCCCAGCGCCAGCGCGTGTGGCGCTCGTGGTAGCCGGCGCTGATGTCCACGAAGGTTACGCCCGCGACCGCGCGCATCGTCCCACCGTAGCGCACGGTGCCCTGCGCCGTGCGACAGTAATCCTTATGCGACCAGATGTAGGCGCGGTTCGCAGGCCGGTAGACCTCGAAGCTGCTGCATGGCTCGAACGTCACGTCAATCTCCGTGTCGCCGTCGCGAACGTGCACGTGGTCCGGTTCGAGTTGCACGCGTCGAGTAAAGCGGTGCGTGCGCTGCCGGAACTGCTGCGCCGCGCGATCCCAGACGCCCCAGTATTCCTTCTGCAACGGCCCTACGCTCGCTCGCGCCGCGCAGAAAGATAACTCCCGACTCCAAAAGGAGACGTAATGCCAGCGTTTGCGCAACTGGCCGGCGCGGAATAGCGACAAGCGCTCAGGCGGTAGCGGCACGCCGCGGGAGCGGTCGACGCCGCTATCGCGATAGGGTTGATCAATCGGGGCTGGTGCCATCGAGGCGATAATACCTGATCCTGTGACAACCGCGTGCGGCATCGAAAGTCGTTGCGCGACCTTTGCAGCCGTGACGAGATGGACTCTCCTGGTCTCGGACGCCGCCCTGTACGTCAGTCATAAGCTTGGCCCGGGCGACGTTGTGAGGTCTTGAAGGTGAAGACTTCTGGCGTCCGGCCGGATCAGGCGCCAAAAGGAAGCCCGAACGCCCCGGAGATCTCTTCTCTCGATGCCCCCGACCGCAGCAACAACGAGAGGAAGAGGCGAGCCTTCGGGCCGTCGAGCATTCCCGCATTGATGAGGCCGCGCTCTGATAGGTCCGACTCGGAGCCGGTGAAGCCGTAGGTCTTTCTATGCACTTCTCCGCTGCCGGTGCGCGACGCCAAAACAACCGGAATCTCGTTGGCGAGAGATCCCAGAGGTTCGGTCATGACCGAGTGTACGTGGCCGACACCGAAGGCTTCGACTACGAGCCCCTCGTACCCCGACTGCCTGACGAATTCGAGAAGCCGGCCGTCATCCCCGAGGCCGATGGTGTAGAGGGCGACCGGCCGGTCTTGCGTCTCGGGCGGAAGGTCGATGTGGCGACGACCGACGGGGCGGGTAACTATCCTCGCGTTGTCCTCGAAGACGTAGCCTATCGGTCCGGCGAGCGGGGAGCGAAAGGTCGCGGGGTTCGAGGTGTGGGTCTTCTGGACGAAGCGGGCGGCGTGGATCTCGTCGTTCAGGACGACCACGGCGCCCAGGCCCCGGGCCGCTTCGCTGATCGCGACCCGCACCGAGGCGAGGAGGTTCGCCGGGCCCTCTGCGCCCGGGAGGGTGGGGTTGCGCATGGCGCCCGTCACGACTACGGGAGCGTCCCGGTCCACCAGCAGGTCCAGGACGAAGGACGTCTCTTCTATGGAGTCGGTGCCCTGGGTCACCACGACGCCCGCCGCGCCGGTGTCGATGCGGCCTTCGAATTCCGCGGCCAGCTCGATCAGGTCTTCCAGCACCAACTCCGAGCCGGGCACCTGGCGGAAAGAGTCGGCCGAGACCTCGGCGACCTCCGAGATCTCCGGCACGTCTTCTACCAACGCCTCGCCGGTCAAAGAAGGCGCGACCCCGGAGCGGCCCTCCGTCTGGGTCGAGGAGATGGTGCCGCCCAACGAGAGCACCGCTACTTCCGGAAGAGCCACCTTGCCTCCTCGCTCAGGGGTATATGCGCCTCCATGCTACCGGCGGCCGGGCCCTCGTTCAACGCGCCTGGGATGAATACCGCCTGCCTGAGTGATAAGCCACCCATCCGGGTACGATCCATACGGTCGAGCAAAGGGAGAAAGGGAGAAGATGCCCCAGAAAGAGATATTCTGCGCCTTCCAGGTCGACGTCGACGCGGTGGCGGGCTGGCTAGGGTCCTACGGTGGGGAGGACTCGCCGGACGATATCTCGCGGGGCATGTTCGCCGGCGAGGTCGGCTCGCCGCGTCTGTTGAAACTCTTCGAGAAGTACGGCCTCAAGACGACGTGGTTCATACCCGGCCACTCCATAGAGACCTTCCCCGAGCAGATGAAGATGGTCGTGGACGGTGGGCACGAGGTCGGCACTCATGGCTACTCGCACGAGAACCCGGTCTCGATGACCCCGCAGCAGGAGAGGGACGTCATCGACAAGTGTGTGGGGCTGGTCGAGGATCTTACCGGCAAGAAGCCTGCCGGCAACTCCGCGCCGTGGTGGGAGCCATCGGACGCGACGAACGAGATCCTGCTGGAGTACGGATACAAGTACGACCGCTCCCTGCAGCACAACGACTTCACCCCATACTGGGCGCGCAAGGGCGACCAGTGGACCCCGGTCGACTACTCCCAGCCCGCCTCCGAGTGGATGAAACCGTTGGTGCGCGGCGAGGAGATAGACCTCGTCAAGATCCCGCCGAACTGGTACCTCGACGACCTGCCCCCGATGATGTTTATAAAGGCGAACCCCAACAGCCACGGCTTTATGAACCCGCGGGCCATCGAAGACCTCTGGCGCGACCAGTTCGACTGGGTGTACCGCGAGATGGACTACGCTGTATATGCTCCTACCGTCCACCCGGACGTGTCGGGCCGCCCCCAGAACCTCCTGATGCTCGAACGCCTCATTGGCTATATAAACGCCCACGAAGGCGTTCGCTGGATGACCCTGGAGGAGATCGCCGACGACTTCAGGGAGCGCCAGCCCCGCGGCGAGCCCGCCAACATCGAGAGCCTGAAGCGGCCGTAAGAGGAGCTCCCAAAGCCCATGTGCATCCTCTGTGGGGAGTTCGTAACCCAAATCCACTGGACGGAGAAACACGCCGAGGACAAAGCCCGCGCGTCCATAGACGCCGGGGCGAAGGACGAGAATAGGCGCAACAGGCGCCGGGAGCGTGTCCGGCGGGCGGCCGTAACGAACGAGGTGCTGCGCCACTACGGCCTGAAGGTCAGCGACTGGAGCGGGACCAGGTACGTCCTGCGCGACGGCAAAGGCCGCTCCGAGCTCGTCCAGGACCTCGGCTCCCTGTGGCCCGTTGCCCAGAAGCTTGCCGGCCGCCCGCTCGACCCTCTCGACCCCGCCCTGCAAGCGGCGCTGCGCGAAGCGTCGAACGGAGGCTAGAACGGCGAAGAAGCCGGTAACGGTCGTAACGGGTTTCCTCGGGAGCGGCAAGACCACGCTGCTCTCGAAGGTGCTTTCGGCGCCGTCGATGGTGAATACGGCCGTTCTCGTCAACGAGTTCGGCGAGGTCGGCCTCAACCACCACCTCCTCGTACGCGCCGACGAGAAGACGGTCCTCCTCGAGCACGGTTGCGTGTGTTGCACCACCCGCGAGGACCTCGTCGGCGCGCTCCTGGACCTCCTGGATGAGGAGGACAAGGGGCGGATACCGCCGCTCGACCGGGTGGTCGTGGAGACGACGGGGCTCGCAGACCCCGCCCCCATCCTCTTTACCGTCTTCTCGCACCCCATCCTCCAGCATCACTACCTCGTGGACCGCGTCCTCTGTACCGTCGACGCCGTAAACGGAGAGTTCCACCTGGACCGCAACCCCGAGTCGACCAGGCAGGCCGCGGCCGCCGACGTGATAGTCCTGACCAAGACAGACATCGCGAAGACCGATGCGATAAACGCTATGCGCGCCCGGCTCCGCGGCATCAACCCCTCGGCCCGCGTAATAGAGGCGCCTCTCGGCGAGGTGGATCCCGAAGGGCTCTTTAGCCCCGCGGCGAGCTGGTCTCCGACCGCACCCCCGGATCTGGACGCGAACGGCTCTGCACCGGCACCCGAAATCCTCGCGGCGGGGGACGCCCGCCACGTAGCCCGCACCTACTCCACCGCGTTGACGTTCGACGGGACCGTGGACTGGACGGCTTTCGGGATCTGGTTCAGCATGTTGCTCCACACGCGGGGCGAGGACGTCCTGCGCGTGAAGGGGTTGGTGGACGTCGGCGAGGCGGGGCCCGTCCTGCTGAACGGCGTCCAGCACATCGTGCATCCGCCGGAGCACCTCGGGGAGTGGCCCGACGATGATCGCCGATCCCGCATCGTCTTCATCACCAGGGGCATCCGCTCCGAAGAGCTGTTGGCTTCGTTGGAGGCGTTCCGGGGTATCGTCGGGGCGGGGCCGTGTCTGCTCGAAGTCAACGCGCCCGTGTAGCGCAGCTTTCCCTGCTACAGTCAGAGGAAGAATCCGAGTAAAATCCGGGAAAGGAGCCGTAGCAATCATGGACATCGGGGTAATGGCTCAGATCCTATCCTCGCTCGCCACCTTCGTCGTCGCGGCCGGGATCCTCTACCAGGGCAGGGAGGCGCGCAAGGCGCGCAACGACGAGGATCGCCCCCAGATCATAGTCGACGCGGACTACACCGGACGCTTCACCACCAACATCGTGGTGCGCAACATCGGCCACGGGATGGCCAAGAACATCACGTTCGAGTTCTCTGCGCCCATAGAAACCACTAGCGGGGAGGACATCACCGAGCTGCCCTACTTCAAGCACGGGATAAACTTCATGGCGCCGCACACGGACATCGCCTCCGTCTGGGACTCCTACCAGAACGTAGTAAAGAATCTAAAAGACAAGGGCTTGACGGAAGGCATCACGATCACCTCGAAGTACGAGGACCGCCAGGGGGAGTCCTACGAGACCGAGTGGACGATCAACCCGCTGCTCTTGGAAGGGAGCGGGTACTCGGAGTACAAGGGCTACGAGGACGAGGTGCAAGCCCTGGAGGACCAGGCAAGAGCCCTGCAGAAGATAGCCCAGAACATCCGCGAAGCAGTAGACCAACGCCAGGAAGATGGAAGAGAATCAGCGGAGGTGACCCGCCAACAGAACGCTACGGGGTAGCAAAGGCAGAGCAAGAGGTAGCCTACTTCTAACTTCGCGCCTTCGCGTATACTCCTCCTATGGAACAGACCTCTTGGAATGTGGGTAGCGTACCGGGGGACGTGCGTCTGGCGTTCGGGCGGGTGGGGGAGGGGCCGGAGCCCGTCCTCGCGATGCACGGCATCACGGCTCAGCACCGGACCTTCAACGCGCCGGCGCGGTACTTAGATCACCCGGACGGGATGGTTGCCCTGGATCTCCGGGGCAGAGGCGACTCAGAGAAGCCCTCCCCCGGAAACTACGGGCTCGACCGGCACGCGCGGGATGCCATCCGGACGCTCGACCACCTGGGAATCGAGCGAGGCGTCCTCGTGGGCCACTCGATGGGCGCCTTCGTCGCCCTCCACGCCGCGCTCCTCTACCCCGACCGCGTCGGGGGGCTCGTCTTGCTCGACGGCGGATGGCCCCGACCCGAAGAAGAGCCCGACGAAGAGGAGGCGGCGGCGATCGCGGAGGGCCTCGAGCGAGCCTACAGTCGCCTCGACATGGTCTTCGAGACCCCGAACGACTACCTCGACTTCTGGTTCCCCGGCCAGAACCTCACCCTCGAAGACCTGCCGCCCGATCTCGCCGACTACTACCTCTACGACCTCGAAGAGGTGGACGGCGGCTACACGCCAAAGGCCTCTCGCGAGGCCGCCGAGGAGGACGGGGACTCGTTCTCCTCCGAGAGCCCGACCGCCGGAGCTATGCGGGGCATTGGGTGCCCCGTCGCGCTCGTCCGGGCCGAAGAGGGCTTCTTCCCCGGCAGCCGCCCCCTTATCTCCGACGAAACCCGCGACGTCATGGCGGGGGCCCTGGATCTCCGTCTGGAGCATCGTCTCCAGGGAGCCAACCACTACACCATGATGTTCTTCGAGTCCGCGCGCCAGGTCGCCGCCACCATCGACGATCTTCTCCGACAGAGATAGGGTGACGAGGCCCCCGTTTATACGTCTGGTTAGCCTTGTACAGCTATCTTGAGAAGGGCCCGATTGGTCGAGGCTAGGAGTAGCAGGCTCTGCCTCGCTCTTGCGGGAACTCCTTCGGGCAAGCGCCGCCCGGAAGCTTCGGGACTGGTCCGGCCTCCGGTCCACCCGCGCTCATGAGCTCGCCCACGTCCCGGTTGGGCTGGGGCGGCGGGCTAGGCTGGGGAGGGGGCGTGGGCCGAGGAGCGGGGGGAGGCGGAGGGGTGGGCGTGGTCCTTTCGGGG
>JAIVIG010000037.1 GCA_020200675.1 Actinomycetota bacterium | reverse complement strand
ATATAGTGTCTGGCTGCCTCCAGGACGGCCGCCAGGGGGACGAGGCCGACGAGCTCGGTAGACTCGACTTTAGCGCCGCGTCTTTGGGCCGATCGGCGCACCGCTTCGAGAGCCGTGGAGATCGAGGTTCGTTCCAGGTCCGTGAGGTTCATTGAAACCTGCGCCCGTCCTCCGACCTTCAAGCCCAGGGCCTTGACATCGGGCAGGCCGCCGTCTCGCTCCCGGATCTCGCCCGCCACGGCCCGGGCCACCTCCACGTCGTCCGTGTCGAGATACGCGTTGAATGCGACGAGGAAAGGCCGCGCCCCGACCGCGACCGCCCCCGAGCGCGGGGGCAGCTTCTCCGGCCCGTAGTCGGGCTTCCACAGCGGGTCTTCGACGCGGGCCGCGAGCCCGTCGTAACCGCCGCGGCGCACCTCGGCGAGGTTCTCCCGGTGGGGCGCGCTCGCTGCCGCGCCGTAGAGGTAGACGGGGAGGCCCAGATCTCCGATGGCTTCTCCTACCGTCTTCGCGAGCCTTGCGGCCTCTTCGATGGTGGTCTCGGAGAGCGGTGGACCCAGAGGTACGAACGGAAGGACGTCCAGCGCGCCCATCCTGGGATGAACGCCACTCTGGGCGGCGAGGTCTATCTCCTCCATACAGGCTCGGGCGAGGGCGACGGAGGCCCGCAGGAGCGGCTCCGCAGCCCCGACGAAGGTGAGGACGCTGCGGTTGTGCTCGGGGTCGGAGTGTAGGTCGAGGACGATGATGCCGGAGATGGCGCGGACCGAGTCTGTTATGCGCGAGATCCTTGCAGCGTCGCGGCCCTCGCTGAAGTTCGGAACGGCCTCGAAGAGCTTGGGCGGCATCTCGTTCTCTCTATCGGGAGCCCAGGGCCTGGTCGAGGTTGACGGCGGCGCTGATTAGGCCCAGGTGGGTCAGAGCCTGCCCGGGTCAGGCATTCGACGAACCAGAAGGAGCAGATGTTGAAGGCGCCCTCGAAGGCCCCTTCGAAGGCATCGGGGGCGGCATCCTCGACGTTGTAGCGGCTGACGAGGGTGTCGTGGGTCAGCTCCACTTCTATGCGGGCGAGCGTAGAGAGCCAACGCGGGTCGGTGGGACCCACGAACTTTACGAGCGGCATGAGGAGGAGGGAAGCATCCAGGGCCTCTCCCCCGTATACCTGAACGAAGCTCTCTTTCTCGGGGTTCCAGCCCTTCTCCATGATCTCTTCGTAGATCCTGTCCCGCTCGGCCGTCCAGATCTCCTCGCCGGACGGCAGGCCACGCTCGTACGAGATCCTGACGGCCCTCTCCAGAGCTACCCAGCTCATGAGCTTGGAGGAGACGAAGTGCCTCCTGCCCCCGCGAACCTCCCAGATCCCCTCATCTTCTTGAGGCCAGTTGCGGCTGAGCCAGTCGAGGATCTTGTGGAGGCTCTTCCACAGGTCGTAGTCGAGCGGCGCGCCGTACTTGTTGTAGAGGTAAGCAGCGTCCAGAACGGCCCCGTAGAGGTCGAGCTGGGTCTGCTTGTAGGCCGCGTTGCCGAGCCTTACCGGGCGTGACCCCATGTACCCGGAGAGGTGCGAGAGGTCGGCTTCTTCGATGCGTTCGCGCCCGTCGATACCGTAGAGGGGTTGCAGAAGACCGTCGGTCTCCTCGGCGTTGCAGCGGTCGCGCAGCCAGCCCATGAAGTTCCTCGCCTCCTCGTCGAAACCGATTGAGATCAGGGCGTAGAGCGTGAAACCCGCGTCCCTGAGCCAGGTATAGCGGTAGTCCCAGTTACGCACCCCGCCGACCCACTCGGGTAACCCCATCGTGGGCGCCGCGACCAGGGCGCCCGTCGGATCGTAGACCATGAGCTTGAGGGCGAGCGCCGAGCGGTGAACCGTTTCTCGCCACCTACCCTCGTAGGTGCAGCGCGAGACCCAGCTCCGCCAGTAGTTCACGGTATCCTCGAGGAGCTCCTCGAAAGAGCGATCCGAGAAGACCTCCTCGGGTCTCTCGCCTCTTTCCAGCACCGCCAGAACGAACGTGGCGCTCTCCCCCTCCTCGAGCTCGAACGTCGCCCGCGCGGCGCCCCGCTCCCCCACCTCGAGCGGCACGTCGGGAGAAGCGAGCCCCAGAGTCAATCCTGGCCCCTGGAAGACGGCCCCCTTCCTCCTCAAGGAGACCGAGTGTCCGGCGCGCGCGTAGTCGAATGCGGGCAAGCACTCGACGTTCAAGGTCACCCTACCGCGAACGGCCCGGACGTTGCGCACCAGGCGATGGCGGGCGCCGTCACCGTTGTGGACTGGCATGAAGTCCAGTATCTCGGCGACACCCTCGGGCGAGAGGAAGCGGGTGAGGAGCACGTTCGTGTCCGGGAGATATAGCTGCTGGCTGCGACCGTACCTCTCGGGCTTGAGCTCGAAGTGCCCACCCTTCTCATCGTCGAGGATCGAGCAGAACACGCTCGGCGAGTCGAAGGCGGGCAAGCACAACCAGTCGATCGTCCCGTCCGTCCCGACGAGCGCTGCCGTGTGCAGATCTCCTATAACCCCGTGGTTCTCTATCGGAAGGTATCCCATCCTAGTACCGGACCACGAGGACGCCGCCGATCAGGATCAGGAGCACGCCCAGGATCGTTAGCGGGCTAAAACCCCGCGGATCGGCCCCGAAGAGGCCGACGCTGTCGAGCACCAGACCCACGAGGAGTTGTGTGGCGATAACCAGCGAGATCGTCCGCGCGACCCCGCCCTGCCCCGCGGCGTAGGCGATGCCGCCCAGGATCAAGGCTCCCAAAATCCCGGACGCCACCGCGTAAACCACCGCCCGTCCCGTGAGTTCCGGCCTCGCCAAAAACGGCGAGATACCCGCCGCCACGGTCGCGGTAGCGAACCCCGACAAGGCGACCATGAAGACCGGTCCCATCGTCCGCTGCGCCACCGAGGTAAGGTTCGCCTGGAACGCCACGGCCACCCCGACCACCAGCGAGAGAACAACAGCCAGTTTCAAACGCCTCCCTTTCGTAGACAAAGCGCGACATTACCAGCGTAAGATACCAGAGTCGGGGGGAACTCCGTCGCCGTTCGCCGCCAGCGCTCCGCCAAAGCATCGGTTTCTGCGGAATTCGCACCGGGTATACGCTAAGCTGTTTTTGCTCACAGAAAGTTGGGACCAACAGACGGAGGTTAATTGTGGACGAGATGCTCGGCGGGACCAGGATCACCTACCTCGGACACGCGACCTTTAGAATAGTCACCCCTGGGGACGAGCAGATCCTCATAGACCCCTTCCTGACCGACAACCCCACGACGCCGGAGGACATGAAAGAGGTCGGCGAGCTCGACACGATGCTCATCACCCACGGCCACTTCGACCACTTCGCCGACGCCATCCCGGTCGCCAGCGAGACAGGCGCGACGGTAGTATCGAACTTCGAGATCATGTCCTATCTCCAGTCGCAGGGTATCGAGAATGCGCAACCGATCCAAAAAGGTGGCACCGCCCAGATCGGCGGGATCAGGGTTACCGCAACCCACGCCTTCCACTCCTCAAGCATTCAGACGGAGGACGGGAGCCTCATCTATGGCGGCGAGCCTATGGGCTACATACTGGAGTTCGAAAGCGGCTTTAAGCTTTACCACGCCGGGGACACCGCGGTCTTCGGCGACATGCAGCTCATAGGCGAGATCTACCGCCCCGACCTCGCCCTTTTGCCCATCGGCGATCGGCTCGTCATGGGCCCGCTGGAGGCGGCCCATGCCGTCCGGCTCCTGGGCATCCGGCACGTCGTACCCATCCACTACAGCACCGATGTGATGCCTATCTTCACCGGCACCCCAGAGAAGTTCCAAGAGCACCTCTCCAATCTGGCCCCCGACACGGTTGTCCACGTTATGGCACCCGGCGACGATCTGGCGAGTTAGTTTTTAGTATTCAGTTTTCAGTTGTCTGCTTGTTCGAATCGTTACGACGCGCGGACACGAAGCGCCTCTAGAAAGATTAGTCCGCAGCCTGCCGTGGCGGCCCTACAATCTCGATATCGTGCTTCCCGGATAGTGCCCTGCGGATATCCAGGGCGGCAGCCGCGGTGTTGCCGGCGGATGAGAGCCCCTCGGCCAGCTCCTCGAAGTACCGCTCGAATCCGGCCGGAGACATCGTCACGAGGACTTTGGCCGGTGTAGGGCCCCGGTTCCAGAACGTGTGCCCGATTCCCTTGGGCACGAAGAAGAAAGCCCCCGAGGCCCCATCGACCGTTCGTTCACCCACCTGGAACCCGAACGTCCCTTCCAGGACGTAAAACGACTCGTCCGTCATCCTGTGAACGTGTAGGGGCGGGCTAGGGACGCCCGGCGCAACCGCCCACTCGATCAGCGAATACGCGGCACCCGGATACCCGTGGACGAACGTCACCTGGTGCCCCGGCCACGAGACGGTTTTGCCCTTGCCCGGCAGAAGCGCGATGCTCCGATCCTCGGCCGCCACGACCATCCCCTTCCTGCCGCCTTCCCCGGCGAACTGCTTACGCTTCTCACTATATTCCCCCGGCTCAGAGACGTCGAGCTAGAGCGCCGCAGAGAGAGTAACAAGGAGCAGCGCCCGCGTCAGTTCTCCCGTGGCGCCGACGAGGTCCCCGCTTATGCCTCCGAAGGCCCTATTCGCCAGCGCTAGCGCGAATAGGGTCGTCGCGGGCGCGGCGAAGGCTACCAGAAGCGCGACCGGTCCGAGCGGAATCGCGACTAGGGACGGGAGCGCGAGCGCCAGGATCAGGGCAGCCCCTCTTTGCCTCCTCTCGCTTAGAGCGCGCACGAAGTATGCGGAGGAGGAACCATCAGTGGCCGGTCTACCAAAGACGAGAAGGAGGAGCATCGCGGAGCGGGCGGCGACCTCGCCGGCTAGGAGAGCTACGGCCGCTCGCACCGGGGAGTTCGCTGCGAACGCCGCGAGGGCCGCGAGTGGGGGTCCGTAGACGACGAAGAGCGCCCCAACGGCTCCCGCGCCGGTGCGGGCGTCCTTCAGGACCTCCCGACGCCGCGCGCGGCTGCCCCGGACCATCAGGGCGTCGCCCACGTCCATCACCCCGTCGGTGTGGTGCAGGCCGGCGGCCAGGAGAGCGGCTCCGAGCGCCAGGGTGGCGACTACCCCGGGGGGCGCCACGAAGGCGAGCAGTAGTAGCCCCGCTCCGGGAAGACCGGCCAGGAGGCCGACCAGGGGGAGGAGATAGGTCCTCCGCGCGGCGTCTTCGAGCGACGAGCCGGGGGGCGCGACCGGCAACACCGTGAAAAAGGCCAGCAGGGCGCGCACCTTACTTGATCCTCTGTGCTATCCCAGCGACGCATAGGTGTACCTCTTCGGCGGCAGCGGCGGCCCGCTGGTTCACCAGACCGAGGAGGTCCCTGAACCGTCGACCTTCGGCGCTCTCGGGCACCACGCCGAGTCCGACCTCGTCGCTAACCAGGATCACGGGTGCGGGTCGCATGCTCGCGCGCCCCACGAAACGCTCAAACTCGTCCAGAATCCCGCTCTCGTCTTCATCAAGCATCCGCGCCGAGACCCAAAGGGTGAGGGAGTCGAAGAGCATCACGGACCATCCGTCCGTGGCTTCCAGGACGGGATCCAGGCTCCCGCCCCCAAGCTCCAGGAGGCCCCAACGGTAATGGCGCCTCTCGCGGTGAGCTTCGATGCGCCGCGAGAGATCCGGGTCCTCGGGGCGCACGATGGCGGTCGCGACGTAGAGGACGTTCTCGCCGCCCAGAGACAACGCGCGCTCTTCCGCCAGGGCGCTCTTACCGCTCCGGGCGCCGCCGAGGATCAGGGCGCGTACCGCTACGGCGCCCCCCCGAGCACGCCTCGCATCTCCTCCACGAGCCGCTCGTTCTCCCCCGCCCCCCGCACCGCCACCCGGAAGAAGCCCGGCCCGAGCCCCCGGAAAGGCTCGCACCCCCGTACCAACACGCCCCTCCGCGCGAGTTCCTCCGCCAGCCCCTCCGGCCCCCGCACCAACAAGAAGTTCGCCGCGCCGGGGTAAGGCGTGAGCCCCGGCAGCCCCCCGAGCGCGGAGAAGAGCTCCCGCCGCCGGATCTCCACCTCAGCGAGCGTCGCCTCGGCGAAGGATTCGTCCGCGGCGGCTGCGATGCCGGCGGCCGCCGCCACCGCGTTCACCGGCCACGAAGGCTGGAAAGCCCGCACACGCTCGGTATCCTGGCTAACGAGGCAACCGAGCCTGAGCCCGGGCACCGCGAAGAACTTGGTGAACGAGCGCGCCACGTAAAGACCCTCCCCGGCCTCCGGAGCGACGCTGAGATGCGGCGCGAAATCCGCGAAGGCCTCGTCGACCACGAGGACGGCCCCCGCCTCCTGGACCCGCTCCGCCACTCGTAGCACCTCTCGCCGCGACACCGCGTCGCCAGTCGGGTTGTTTGGGTTGCACAGAAAGACGAGGCCGACACCGCGCGAGCCAGCGAGCGCGTCGTCGAGCACCGCGAGGTCAAGTTGGAAGGTAGTCTCGGGGCGCCGGGCCGCCACGCGCTCGACCTCGAAACCGGCGGCGTGGGCGGCCGTGGCGTACTCGCTGAACGTCGGCTCCAGGATGACGGCCTTCTTTCCGGCAGATTTCTCCGCCGCGGTCCGGGCGGCCAGGAACAACGCCTCCGCCCCGCCGTTCGTGGGAAGCACCCGGTCGGGCGGCGCCCCGAGGTAGCCGGCGAGGGCCGCGCGCAACTCCGTATAGTGCAAGTCCGGATAGCGTCCGGCCTCCTCGTACAGGGCGTTCGCTCCGGCGGCGAGCGCGGCCTCGGGCGCCCCCAGCGGGTTGATGTTCGCGCTGAAGTCCAGGAAGCCATCCGAACGGGTACCCAGAGCCTCAGCAGCCTCGGCGTAGTGGGCGCCGTGGTGGCGACCGTCCGGCGAGGTTGCCCAGCCCCTAACCATCGGCGCGTCCCCTGGACAGGGCCGCGGCCAGGGCCAGACCGGTGAGAGAGAGGCAGGCCAGGCGCATAAGGCACACCGCCCGCCGGATGTCGGCGGCCCCCGGTGCGCGTCCGATCCCTAGAACGGGTCCCTCTCGGAGGACGCCTCCGTACGAGTTCGGGCCGCCGAGCCTGAGATCCAGAGCTCCGGCAAAAGCGGCCTCGGCCCAGCCCGCGTTCGGGCTCTTCGTCAGCAGCCCGTACCGGCTAGCGACTGCCAGGGTCGTGGCGGCGTCGCTCCCGCCCGCGAAGCCGGAGACGGCGGCCGCCAGGAGCGTCGTGAGGCGGGCCGGTACGAAGTTTGCAAGGTCGTCCAGGCGGGCGGAGGCCCATCCGAGATGCTCGTAGGGAGGATGCGGGTGGCCGACCATCGAGTCCAGCGTGTTGATGGCCTTGTAGGCCAGGGCGCCGGGCGCTCCCAGGAGCAGGCCGTAGAGCATCGGGGCTACGACGCCGTCGCTCGCGTTCTCGGCGACCGACTCTATCGCCGCCCGGGCAACCTCGTTTGGGGGGAGGTGCGCCGTGTCGCGCCCGACGAACTCCCCGACGCGGCCGCGGGCCGCCTCCAGGTCGCCTCTGTCGAGCTCGCGTTCGACGACAAGGGCAGCCTGGGCGAGACCACGCATCGAGAGGGTGGTGGAGAGCAGCCCGACCTCGAAGGGCCACCGGAGCTTCGGCGGCGCGAGGCGCAGGGCGATACGGACGAGCGCAAAGGAGAGCGCGGGGAGCGCTACCGCCAGGAGCATTCCCGCCAGCCTTGCCCGGCCGGCGTCTTTGAGGGCAAGCGCCCGCTTCTCGAAAGCCGAGATAGCGTGGCCCATGAGGACGACGGGGTGCGCGGCCTCCAGCGGTTCGCCGAGGATGGCATCGGCGAGCAGCGCCGTTGCGACCGATGGTCCACGAACCCGGATCACGCCTCCTGGCTCTTCCCGTCGTTCGGCGCGCCTACCTTCTCCATGGATGGGTCGAGCTGACCTGGGTCACCCGAGCCGAAGGAGCCGCGCAGAACGCCGACCAGGGCTCCCGCGGCGCCGAGGAGGATCGCCCGCAGGACGAGGTTAGCCATGGAACGGCCCAGGTCACGGAGGGCCGGGGGTTGGAGGCGCTCCTCGACCTCTTCGACGCTCGGGAGAGGCGGGGGGTCGTCGAGTCGACCGGCCACCTTCTCGTAGTAGGCCACCATGCTCGGAGCGGCGTCGCGGGCGTAGTCGCGTGCCTCGTCGGCGAAGAGCGTGGCGTTGAGGGCGGTGACGAAGAAGAGCGTCACGCCGACCATGACCGCCACCACGGTCGATGCGAGCACGCAGTCGCGCAGCAGCAGCGAGCGGTACGGGACACCGGGTTCGAAGCGGGTCGGTCGCACCCTGAGGGCCGCGAGGACGCCCAGGAAGAGGTAGGCGGCCAGGGCCAGCTGGGTACGGTAGTCCTCGATCACGGTGAGGATCCAGTCGGGTATCCCCTCCGGGTCTATAAAGAGGAAGCGAAGGTCCGTGACGAGAGCGACGACGACCGCCACGGTACCGTAGACGAACCCCGCCCTAAGCGGACCCAAGAATCCTGCCGAAAAACGCGTCGCTGCTCACGACCGTGAGAATACCAGTTGGCTGGCGTTTCGGCCGCCGGACCCACGCCCGTTCGTGCGCCTCACACTCTAAGCCACGGGCTCCTCGGGCTTGTTCTCGTAGCCCCGTAGGAGGAGGTAGAGCCCGACGAGCACGACCGCGCCGCCGAGCACGGTGGCGAGCCCAGGCCTCTCCGAGAGCACCAGCCAGGTGAGCAGCGCCGAGCCCGTGGTCTCGGCGAGGATGGTACCGGAGATTATGGATGCGTCGACGTACTTGAGCGCCCAGTTGAAGACGGTATGGCCGAGAATTTGTGGCCCGAGCGTCACGGCGAACAACCAGAACCACGTCTCGTCGGAGTAGCCCCAGAGGGGCGCGTCGGCGTAGAGAGCCGCGGGCGCGAGCGTCGCCGAGGCCGAAGCGTAGACCACGATTGAGTAAGGCAAGACGCCGACGCCCGTGGTGCGCAACGAGCGGCCGATGAGGACGTAGACGGCGACCATTACCGCCCCAATCAGCGCGAGCGCGTTCCCGAAGAACGTAGCCGACCCGACCGATCCGTCCGAAGCTATAACGACCGTCCCAGCCAGAGCGACCAGTATTCCCAGAAAGGACAACGGCGACGTCCTCTCCCCGAAGACGAGGTACGCCAGTATCGCCACGAAGACCGGCTGGGTACACACCAGCACCACGCTCGCCGCTACGCTCGTGTAGT
>JAIVIG010000511.1 GCA_020200675.1 Actinomycetota bacterium | reverse complement strand
GGGTTTCGTCACGCCGCCCCCCGAAGCCGACGGTGCTGAAGCCGCTCCTGTAGACGCAGAAGCCGGGGTGTAAAACCTCGGCTTCTCTAATGCCCATACCTCTATGAGTTTCCGAGAAGGCATCAGCCTGTTGAAAAACTCGATCCAGGCACGTTGATGGCTGCACAGACCGGCTCTAGAGGCTTCAAATCGGGCTTTAGAGCCCCGAAACAGGCGTTTTTGCACCCGAATTGAGGACCGGAAGCAGTAACGGGGAGTTTTTCAACAGTCTGGCATGCTCTCGGAAGGTGGATGAATAGCGACAACCCGCCTAACCCTTGGCTTCTTTGTTCTTTGGGGACATTGTCAAAGCACAGCTAACCCGCTGGGGGAAGCGGGTGGAAGGAGGAGAACGACGGATGAACACGCAAGACGATGAGCGTCGCCAGCTGCTCAAGAGCGTGGCCGAAGCATACTTCCGGGGACTCCAGCAGCAGGACTTCGCGTCTATCCCCTACGACGAGAACGTGACCTTGCGTGCGCCTCTCTCCCCCGGCGGTGTGAATCGACCGCTCGTTGGCGAAAGTGTGCTGCGGACGCAATGGTGGCAGCCACTGGTGCCCGCTCTACCGGGGCTTCAGGTACGGATCCTCGACCACTACATCAACGAACCGTCTACTGCCATCGTTACCGAGGCGGAGATCACGATAACGGTCCTAGATCCACCTGTTACTCTGCGCGTAGCCGACCGGTTTACGGTGAGCGATGAGGGCAAAATTCTAGAGCAGGAGAATCACTTCGATCCACGGGATGTCACGAATCCCGGTTGGCAGGACGCGTAATACTCAGCGAACTTCCCTTAGCCCCGGTCGCGTAGACCGATAGGACCGGGGCTAGGCTGAGTTTCCGAGAGCGTCATTCACCGGAAGCCCGGTTTCCGAGAAGACCTAACTGCCGGAAGTCGGGCTTCCGAGAATGTGGAGGCTCTCGGCAGTTGGGTGAATAGAGGTGTCCAGTCCCCTAGTGCTCTGGGCACAGGTCCCCTCAAGAGATGCGCCAGGTGGCGGTCAGTGTCATCATCTTCAATGGTAGTGGACACACCTTGGTTAAGTAGGAGGCCGGTGAATAGAGGTGTCCAGTCCCCTAGTGCTCTGGGCACAGGTCCCCTCAAGAGATGCGCCAGGTGGCGGTCAGTGTCATCATCTTCAATGGTAGTGGACACACCTTGGTTAAGTAGGAGGCCGCTTTGTCGTCGCCAAACCTTATCCGGTGGAGTGGGCTGGCAGCGATGCTGGCCGGAGTACTTTGGATAGTGCCGGCCATTATCACTGCCTTCAAGCCCCGGGGTTGTATTGGACCCGAGGAGTGCGACGTAATGGCAATGAGAGACACCTCCGACCTTGCTCCTTTGTTGTTGCTTGCTCTGATGCTCAGTGCTGTAGGCTTAGCGGGAATGATTATCCGCGCCTGGAACACTGGGCGCTTCGATCGGTTGGGGCAAGTAAGCGTAGCACTCTGTGCAGTTGGTGTGATGCTGCTGGTGCTGGGCATGGGGCTGAACGCGATCTCCGAGGTCTTCTGGGCATTGGTGCCTTTGGGAGGCTTAGCTTTGGTCATCGGTTTAGCACTGGTGGGCATTGCTGCGCTTCGAATGGAGGCGTTGCCGCGCTGGGCGGCGGGGCTGCTTGTCATAGGCTCGTTGGGGATGCTTGGGTTCGACGACCAGAACGCCCAGGTTTTGATGGCTATACCATTCGGGATCGGGTGGGTAGCGGTAGGGTACGCGCTGTGGTCGGGCAGAGAAGCATCTGCAGACCAGCCCTCTCGAGTGAGGTGAGTTTCCGAGAAGACCTAACGCCGTAAGCCTAGTTTCCGGGAACAACTCAGGCTGTTGAAAAACTCCCTTGGTACTCGCTTTCGGCCCAGATCGGGTACCAAACACGCCGGGTTTGGGGCGTTTCAAGCCTGGTTTGTGGTCGCTATCAGCTCAATGCCGACTTTTTCAACAGCTTTAACTGCTCTCGGCAGCTCAGTGAATAAAGACTAGCCGCTCCTGTAGGTCCAAGCTCCTTGCAAATACGTTTCGGCGCATTCCGCTGTCCGCAGTTTAGGAGTATAGTTGCCGAAGTATTAGTGCGAACCCGCTGGGGAAAGCGGGAGAGAGGAGGAATAGTAGGATGCCTCTATACATGGACATCCACAGAAACGTGGAGGGCCTGACCCCAGAAGCAGTGGCGGAAGCTCACCAGAAGGACGTGGAAGTCCAAGATGAGTACGGGGTGAAGTACCACAGGTACTGGTACAACGATGAGACGGGCGAGGTCTTCTGCTTGGCCGAGGCCCCGAGCAAGGAAGCAGCAGAGGCTGTGCACCGGGAGGGCCACGGGCTCATTGCAGACGAGATAATCGAGGTTAAGGAAGGTTCATAGCAGGAGGGGGGTAGGTTGCCTCCATCTTAGGGAATTTAGGGAGAGCAGGTGAACGTGTCTGCTTCAAGCCTCATCCGGTGGAGTGGGCTAGCAGCCGTACTGGCAGGCGTGGTGTTAATACTTGTTGAGCTCATGGAGCTTTTTGCCATCGACCTAGAGAATCTTGGCACACAGGCCGCCACGGGTACCTTTGCTTTCTGGGCTGGCCTAACCCTGCTTTCCATGGTGCTGCTATCGTTGGGGTTGGTTGGTATCTACTCACACCAGTTAGAGGCTGCGGGTGTCCTGGGGCTGGCAGGCTTCCTCGTAGCATTCTTCGGTACGGCGTTGACCGTAGGCGCCTCCTGGGCCCTATTATTCATTGTGCCCCTGGCGCCTGCGGTCTTGGGCACCCCGTGGTTTGAGCTGTCGTTCTTGCTCTTCGCCCTAGGCTGGGTTTTGTTCGGAGTGGCCATACTCAGAGCCCGCGTCTTCCCCCGCGCTGCTGGTGTGCTGGTGCCGTCGTCCTTGGCGTGGCGGTCACCTGGCTGGGCTTCGACCTCTTCACAGGAAGGGGCACCCAGCCGGAGCACTCCGAGCGGGTGCGGTAAGTTTCCGAGAAGCCCTTAGCTCTCGGCAGTTCGATGAATAGAGGTAATCCCTAAGAGGAGCATATGTGGCGTCACGAAGGTCTGCCATAATCCCTCCCATGTCGTTCCCTTGTTCGCAGTGGCACTGTAGGCGTAAGATATCGCGCGGCGTGTTCGAAGGAGGGTGAAACATCGTTCTATGCACGAGTAGCGGCCGGAGTAGGACACAAAGAGGATAGATACCAAGCGGCGCAGGCGTGGCCCGGTCGCCAGGAGGGAGCACATCAACGCGAATTTCAACAAATGGTGGTTGCTACCATTCGGTATCCTTACTGCTTCGGCGCTGACCGCGTTGAACATCCTCGTTTTCGGGTCCTTTTTCATCAATCATCCGTATGCCACAGCGTTCCAGCAAACGGGAAGCAACACGGCTATAGATTGCTCTGTTCATAGGGCTGGCGACTTCTCCTGCTACCAAGAGCGCTACCAGGATTTGGTCTTCAACTCCGGCGTCGAAGCTGCCTTCGCCTATCTGAAAGACGACTTCACAAAGGAGCAGGTTGTAAAAGGCACCTGCCATGAGCTAACCCACGTCATCGGTCGCGCTGCCGCAGAGCTCTATGGCGGCGATGTGGATAGTACGTACAGCCGGGGCGACGACTTCTGTGGTTCAGGCTACTACCACGGAGCCATGCAGACTATCGTGGCGAATATCGGGGCCGACAGGATACTGGACGAAGTCGACAACATCTGCGCTGACCCGCGTGAACAGCAAGAACAGTCTTTAAAGCATCGCAACTGTGCCCACGGGATGGGGCATGGCTTCATGGGGCTTTATCAGAACGAATTGTTCGAGTCGCTTGAAGCGTGCGACGCGTTATCCGAGGAGTGGGAGAGGGAGCAGTGTTCTGGCGGGGTGTTCATGGAGAACGTAATAGACGAGGACAACCCGAGCAATCCCTCCAAGTATCTTAAAGCCGATCAGCCCTTTTACCCTTGTACCGAGGTGAAGACCGAGTACAAAAAACCGTGCTATGTGAGACAGACTAACTACGCCCTAAAGAAGCAGGGCGAGGACTTCGCCAAGGTCTTTGACCTCTGCGGGAAGGTCGAGGAGGATTTCCGGGAGATATGCTATGTCGGTTTGGGGAACAATTCTGTCATACGGAGCACAGGAGATGCCACTGTCGAGGGAGACCAAGCCGACGACGGAGCCCGAGCCGACGACAGGGACCAAGCCGACGATGGGGCCCAAACCGACTTTATTCGCGGGGTATGCAAGCTGGGGCAAAACCCCGAGGCTGTGGAAAAGTGCTTGGTCGGAGCGGTCAGACAGCTCGTTTTCTTCTACGATAGCGACGTGCAAGCAAAGGCGCTGTGCGAATCCCTCAAGCGCGCAGATCGGCGCGCCGGATGCCTCAAGCTAAGCGAAGAGTATATGGCCCAACGGCGGGGGGCTGACGGACAGACAGACACTTGAGACCGCTCAAAAAGGTTAAACGCCACTTCCATGCACTCCTGACCGGGTAGGCCCACGAAGCGAGAGCGGTGGCTCGCATAATATTATGCAGTAGTTAGCAGGGGTTTCCGAGAACTGGGTCTCTCGGCAGCTCGGTGAATAGACCTTCCTCAGATGCGCCGGTCTTCGCTGGGTGGCATCATTATGGTGGGTAAAGGAGATAGAGCCCGCCGGAGTTTTCTTTCGGGCGGGCGGAAAGGAGGAGTGTATATGCGCTTCATGCTCACGTTCCGCATCTCGCCAGAGAAGGGGAATGCATTGGCCAGGGACGGGAACCTCCGCCCAACCGTCCAGGCCATAGTTGAGGAGATCAATCCTGAGGCGGCGTACTTCACGCCCATAGAAGGCGCAAGGGGCGGATACCTAGTCCTTAACATGGACGACGCCTCCCAGATCCCCGCTATAGCGGAACCCCTTTTCATCGGACTGGACGCGACCGTACAGATCCATCCGGTGATGACAGCGGAGGATCTGGAGAGGGCGACACCGGCGATCGAACAAGCGGCGCAGAGGTACGGCTAGGGTACACCGAGCGCGTAGAGAGACACCCTCGGGCC
>JAIVIG010000237.1 GCA_020200675.1 Actinomycetota bacterium | reverse complement strand
ACCTACTCCAGATGATCGAACAGTCAGCCCAAGAGGAACCGACGTTGCTAGATCTGTCTAGAAGAGACTTAGAAGAGTTGCCACCGGAGATCGGCCAGCTCACCAACCTTACAGGGCTAGATCTCGTCAACAACCAACTGACGTCGCTGCCGCCGGAGATCGGCCAACTTACCAACCTGGCCGATCTCGTCCTCGATAACAACCACCTGACGGAGTTGCCGCCCGAGATCGGCCAGCTCACCAATCTGACGCGGCTGGATCTCACCAACAACCAACTGACGGGGCTGCCACCCGAGATCGGCCAGCTCACCAACCTTACGGTACTCCACCTTACGAGGAGACGGCTGAGATCGGCCAGCTCACCAACCCGAGCTTGAGCTCCAGGCCGAGCCCGGATCTCAAGACTGACCGCGAACCTCGCCTAGAGGCAAAACCCCAAGAATCCCGGATAGCCAATACCGGCGCTGTTCAGGAGAGCGAAGAGTGCGAAAGCGATTCCCGCAGGGGTACTCCCCACAGCGCAAGAGATCGCCTCCTCGGCCAGATCGCTCCGCACGGAAGTCTGTAAAACGGTTTTTAGTACCCACCGGGCCGCGTGGAGCCCGAACAGAAATTTTGGCTGCTATTATCGTTGACACGTTTTGGCTGAGTGGCTACACTGGCACCAGGGAAAGTTTTAGCAACAAGCGTTTCTTAGGGGACTAGTACCAGCATAAGGGTATTAGGACAGGAGGATAGATGACCTACGTAATCACCGAGGCGTGCATCCAGGCCGCAATGTGCGCCTCGGTGTGTCCGGTTGACTGCATCTACGACGCTGGGGACCACTTCATAATCAACCCCGAGGAGTGCATCGACTGCGGCCTTTGCAATCCCGAGTGCCCGGTCGATGCTATCTACCCCGACTACCAGCTCCCCGAGGAGATGGAGAACTACAAGACCAAGGCTGCCGAGTTCGACTATTCGGGAATGGAGCCTGCCTTCTAGGTCGTACGCGAGTACCGAACTTAGTAGCTGGGCAACCTCCGCTCCCGGGGACTCTTATAGGAGCAACGGATTTTGGCTGAGTTGAAACAGAAGAGGACGCTCGAAGAGGTAAAGGCCCTGAGCCGGGAAGACGCCGTCGAGGTCATCCGCCATGCCGGCATTATAGGCGCGGGCGGTGGCGGTTTCCCGACCTACATCAAGTACAAGGACCCCCAGCCGCACCTGATCGTCAACGCCACCGAGAGCGAGCCCGGCTACCAGGCAGATAAGGTGATGCACAGAGAGTACCTGGATGAGTTCCTCCAACTCTACGAAGCCATGATAGCCATCTTTGGTTTCGAGCAGGTGAGCATGTGCATCCACGAGAAAGACGAGGAGTGGTTCTCCGACTACGCCGGGCACGCCGGCGACCTCTACGATATGCGCTACGTGCCGAATACGTACGCCTCGGGCGAGGAGAAGATGCTCATCAGGCACGCCACCGACACCGAGGTGCCCTGGAGAGTGGACACGCCTGACGGGAAGAGACGCCCGGGGATGCCGCTAGATGTGGGGATCATCGTCAATAACTCCGAAACCTTGCTCAACATCTACAACGCGCTGTTTTTGGGCAGGCCCACCACCACGAAGTTCTTGCAGGTCTACGGTGAGGAGACGGACATAAAGGTCTATGAGGTGCCGCTGGGGGCCTCGGTGACCGATGTCTTGGGCCACGCGGGGATAGACGTCAAGAACTCGGGGCACCTCACCTGCATCGACGGCGGGCCATACCTGCACGAGATGGGCATCGAGGAGCTAGGGACCGCCGACGCCTACGTCAGGGGGACGACGAACGCCCTCATGCTCGTTCAGAAAGGCGCAACACCATACAAGGAGTACGCCGACATAAAGACCGATCCCCCCGAAGAAGGCATCGTCTCGCTCATCGGTCTGCTCTCGAAAGGTGTGGACTTGCCCTTAGGCGGTCGTTACTTGAAGCCTGCCACCCCGCTCGTCTCGGAGGGCGACGAGGTAGCGTACGAGCAGAAGATCGGCGAGCCCGTCGAAGAGGGCTTCAGTATCGGCGTCTGGGCGAGCGCGGGCGGCACGGTCACCACGATCGAGGACAACATCGTCGCCATTGCCGGCGGAGCGGTGCCTATGGAGGAGGCCGAGGCCGAGGCCGAGGC
>JAIVIG010000510.1 GCA_020200675.1 Actinomycetota bacterium | reverse complement strand
GTACTTCGTGTTGCTTCTGGCGCTCATCCGGGCCGGATGCGTTGCCTGCCCGATCAGCACCCGCTTCCCGACCGCCGGGGCCGCGTCGCTATTGCGCAGAGCCGGTTGTCGCGCCCTGGTCTCGGACAGCGAAGAGCTACCGGGCTCTGCGGATTCCGGCGTGAAGAGCCTGCATCCCGGGTGGGTGCTGGAGGGCATCGCGGAGGGGCGGGATCTGGGATCACCATATCTCCCCCTGGATCGGCCCTCCACCATCGTCTTCACCTCGGGCAGCACGGGGACCCCGAAGGCCGCGCTGCACACCTACGGCAACCACCACTACTCCGCCCTAACGGTAGTTTGTTGACGAGGGACAACCTGCATGCTCCAATGGCGGCAAGGAGGTTCCATTATGACCAGACGCCAGCCCGCCGATCCCGCTCCCGGTCCACTCGAAGAGTATGCGGCTCGTTTCGACGAACTCTTTGCAACGCTGGCTCAAAGACGGGCTTTCCGCCGCTACCTCGAAGGATTGCTGCTGCCTGCCCAGCGAAACAAGACCTTGACCGCCCTTGCCAACACCGAACCTCTTTTGGGGGCGCAGCGCAAGGAGGCGCAGGGGCTTCAGTGGTTCCTCTCCGAGTCGAGCTGGTCTGCTGAGGAGGTGAACCGGCGCAGGGTGGAGATTATGCTCGAAGATCCGAGGACCGCTCCTCAGGCAGGCGGCGCGCTGGTAGTGGATGAAACCGGGGACCGAAAAGACGGGAAAGCCACGGCGCACGTGGGAAAGCAGTACTTGGGCGGCATCGGAAAGATAGACAACGGCATCGTGTCCGTTTCGAGCCTGTGGGTCGACGAGCGACTGTACTATCCGCTGGAGGTCGAGCCCTACACCCCCGCGCACCATTTCGAGGGCACCAAGACGGACCCGCAGTTTCGCACCAAGCCGCAGATAGCCCTTGGGTTGGTCGAGCGAGCAGTGGAGATGGGCATCCCCTTCAGGGCGGTGGTCGGGGACGTCCTCTACGGGGAGCATCGCAAGTTCAAGGAAGGACTTGAGGAGAAGGAGATACCCTACGTGCTGGCCTTGAAGCCCTCCCACGCCTGGTGGCATCCGGTAGAGGAGGTCGGCTGGGTTGAAGGCGTCGCGCTCGCTGCGCACTGGGGTGGCCCGGACGATCCCGGAGAATGGGTCGAGCTCGAGCGCCGCTTTAGAGACGGGCACACAGAGGTGTGGTGGGCCCTGGAGGCCGAATGCCGAGCGTTCGGGCCGGAGAAACGCAACAGGTTGGTCGTGGCGACCACCGATCCCGCCACGCTGCCGAGCCTCACCAGCTGGTACCTGGCGACCAACCTCCCCGCTCCTGGCTCGAAGAGGGCCAAGTACAGCGACCTTGAGGAGGCGGATCTGGCGGAGGTGGTGAGGCTCTACGCCCTGAGGAACTGGATCGAGCAGAGCTACAAGCAGGTGAAGAGCTCGCTTGGATGGGCGCACTACCAGGTAAGGAAGGACATAGCCATAAGACGCCACTGGCAGATGGTGTGCTGCGCCTTCGCCTTCTGCTGGTGGGAGGGTTCGGAGTTGCTGGAGGACGAGACGTCACCGGGGGTAGTCCTCCAAGAGAAGATGCCCACCCCGGCCGCCGAAACCCAGGAGGCAGGGAAAGGGGGGGAAAAGGAGCGCCGCTCAACCCAAGGCTCCATGCCTCTCGTGGCCGCTCGCACTGCGGAGGGTGAGAGCGTGGCTGGAACCATACGTAATGCTCATGCGCTACTGGAGGGCGTTCTCGGATCTGCCCCCGCCCAAAGAGCTAAGAGCGCTGCTTGAGTGGGTGTTCTCGGGCAAAGGGCTCTACCTCTATGTCCGCTAACAACAAACTACCGTTAGTGCATGATCAGGCGACCTCGTGTGGAATGGACAGATGCTCGTAATGCGGACAACCGAAAACCCGGCAAACCCTGTCGGCAAGCTCGTAAGCGCCCAGCAGAGCGTCGGGCTCGACCACTTTGCGTTTGCCGTGAACCCATTTGGTAACCGTCACGCAGGCGGTGGGATAAAGCAGTAGCGGCGCCTCCAGGAGTAGAATCGACTCGACCAAAACCCGATTCTGTGTCCCATGGGAGCGCCGCTACTTCATGAAAATACGTCTGGTAGTGCCGGATGTCAACGCCTTTCCCAC
>JAIVIG010000236.1 GCA_020200675.1 Actinomycetota bacterium | reverse complement strand
GAATCGCGCCGACTCCCCGATGCCCACGCCGGTGGATATCCGCATGAGCTTCTGGCGGCTCACGGCACCGGGCATCCCGACGTAGATCGGCAACTCCACTCCCCGCCGCCGCACGCGCCTGACCCAGCCGGCGATGACTTCCGTATCGAAGCAGATCTGGCTGACGATGTAGGTGGCGAAGGGCTCCTTTTCGTACATGGCCTTTATGGTGTCCGCGTCGCTGATGAAGGGATGGCTCTCCGGATAACCGGTGATGCCGACCTCATCGAGGTCGTGCCCTAGCTCCGCCATCGCCGCCAGCAGCTCGCTCGCACCCTCGAACCTGCCGGCGGGCTCCTCGGCGTCGCCAGCGACCACGAAGGCTTCCCGTATGCCGTACTCGCGCAGCCGTCCGAGTAGCTCCTCGAGATGCGCCTCGTCCTTTATGAGCCGGGCGGAGAGGTGCGGCGCCGTCTTGTAGCCCTGTTGCGCCAGCAGCTCGGCGAGCTCCAGCGTGCTTTCAATGCCCTTCTTCGGTGAGGCCGTTACCGTGAGCTTTATCTCCCTGGGTACGTGCTCGACGATTTGCTCGTCCGTCCCCGGCAGCGGTATCACCTCGTACCTGGGTCGCCGCAAGGCCTCGGCGACCCTCTCCCTTGCCTCCTGATTGTCCTTGGTCTCTTGCTTCATCACGGCCTTTTGGGGTTTATCCTGCGGAATACGCAACGGTTCTCGAAGCGGCGTACCGCCGCGGGCGGTACGCCGCCTCCAAGTCCAGTTCCCTCAATAGGATGTCGTGGATTTCAGCTCCTGCTCCGCGTGCTCCGGCTTGAAGAATACCCGGTCGGCCACGGTGGCCGAGACGATGCCCTCCGGACGCTCCGCCTCGAGCTCGGTGCCGAGCTCGGAGTGCTCGACCGGGACCATGGCGAAACCTATGTTCTTGTCCAGGCGCGGCGAGTAGCAGGCGGAAGTAACCTTGCCGATCTGCTGGCCGTCCTTATGGACCGGGAAAAAATCAGGCATCGAGCTATCGTTGTAGGCGCCGAGCTTCTCGCCGCCGAGCTCGACCCCGACAAGCTTGCGGGAGACCCCCTCCTCGCTCACCTTCTTCAGCGCCTCCCTGCCGACGAAGTCCTGCTCCTGCTCGAACTCGACCATCCATTTGTAGCCGTAGCCGACCTCGTAGGGGTTCTCGTCTATGGTCATGTCGCAGCCGTGGGCGAGGATGCCGCCCTCGATCCTGCGTATGTGGCACGGCCCGATAGGCGAGAGACCGTGAGGCTCGCCGGCCTCCATAACGGTATCCCACAGCTTCAGCCCGTCGCGGCTGGCGTTCTCGAGGTACAGCTCGTAGCCCAGCTCGCCGGAGTAGCCGGTCCGGGAGATGACCAGATCCATACCATCGAGTTCCTTGCGCACCATGTAATAGTACGGAACCTCGAGGATGTCCTCCCCGAAGAGGTCCGTCATGACCTCCTTGGACTTCGGGCCCTGGATCTGTATCGGGCCGACGTCCGGCTCGCTTATCTCCACGTTCAAGCCGCTGTTGTAGGCGACCCCCTTGGCCCAGAGGAGAACGTCGCTGTCGGCTAAAGAGAGCCAGAAGTGGTTCTCGTCGAGGCGCAAGAGGACGGGGTCGTTGATGATGCCGCCCTCTTGGGAGGTGATGAACGCGTACTTGCACTGCCCGACGTCGCACTTCGTCAGGTCGCGCGGGGTGAGCATGTTGGTCAAGGTGAAGGCGTCGGGGCCGGTGATCTCGACCTGCCGCTCGGCCCCACCAACATCCCAGAGGGTTACGCCCTCGAGAAGCTGCCAGTACTCCTCGAACGGGTCCCCGTAGTGCCGTGGGTGGTAGTGGTGGTTGTAGACGCTGTAGAGTTGCACGCCGTGCCGGCGCGACCCGTAGTAGTATGGGGACTTCTTGATCCTCGTGTACAGCAGGATACCCGGGTTGGGGTTTATTTTGTCGGCCATCGAGGATGCCTCCTTTCGGTTTCGGGCGGTCCGCTTGAGGACCGCGTCGAGTACAAGGCCTCACTGTGTTATCGACTACTTCGTCGAATCACCCTCTCTTCGATCCTTGCCATCGTTCATGCCGCCGACGAAGTGCTCGCTTATGTACTTCTCGCCCTCGTCGCAGAAGAAAGTGACGATATTCTCCAGCTCGGGATGCTCCCCGCGGATGCG
>JAIVIG010000509.1 GCA_020200675.1 Actinomycetota bacterium | reverse complement strand
CCTCTACCAAGCTACAAACAAGCGTCCGGCCTCTTGCCCTTGGTGTCGTTCTCTCTCGCTAATCCCAGGTCATCACCTCCCTTCCCTTCTCGCTTTCCCTTATCCCAAAGACAAAACCGGCCCCAGGATCAAATGATCCTTAGCAGTCGGTTGCACCACTGGCTCCCTCTACCCCAGGTACCCATCTTTATGGGGCAGAGCTCTTAGCCTCTACCTAGCCCTAGTCTTGTCTACTAATAACAAATATAGCGGGAGCCGGAGGCTGGCGCATCTGCCAGATGGCATATTCTAAGTGCACATAGTGAGGCAAAGAGCTTGCGCATATAGGGGCTGATGGTCTCAGACGACCACGAGGGCATCAAGACCGCGGTGGCGGGCGAGCCGCCGGGAGTGGGGTGGCAGAGGTGCGTGGTGCACTTCGAGCGCCAACGTGCTCTCGCACGTGCTGGCCTCCTCGATGGGGGAGGTCGCCCAGGACCTGAACGTGGTCTTCAAGGTCAGGCGCGAGTAGACGGCGCGAGCTTTGGCCGAGGAGTTTGTCGAGCTCTACGGAAAGCGTTTCCCGAAGGCGGTTGCGGTGTTTGAGGCCGGGATCAGTGATGCCCTGAGCTACCTGCTAAGCTTCCCCGGAAGCCACCACGCGAGGCTACGCACGACGAACATGCTGGAGCGTTTGTTTGAGGAGGTGAAGAGGAGGACGAGGGTGGTGGGGGTCTTCCCCAACGAGATGAGCGCGGCGACGTTGGCCACGGAGATAGCGTTGAGGAGCAGTGAGCAGTGGGCGCTGAAGCGCTACCTCACGATGGAGGCCTTCGAAGCAGTAGGAAAACCAAACCCATAACATTCGAGACATTGACGATGACTACACAGATGGAGAAAGCCCAGACTATAAGATGGGGAAGAAGGTTGAGCAAGCACGGGGAGGTTGCTCGGTTAGGTCGAGGCACAGGGTAGCTGGCTTGGGGTGAAGACAGGGTGGATCGCAAGAAACAGGTGCTCTTTGTTTGCACGGCGAATATCTGCCGCAGTCCCATGGCCGAGGCGATCTTCGACGCCGTAGTCTCTGATTTCGGCATACCGTACGAGGCGGAAAGCGCCGGCGTCGCGGCGCTAATGGGCCAGCCAATAGATACAAACGCGAGGGCGGTGCTGGAAGAGGCCGGGGTGTACGCTGACGAGCACCGCGCGCGGCAGGTGGACGAGGCCATGCTCGAAGAGGCCGACCTCGTGCTCGCCATGACTCCGGACCACGCTGCAACGCTTCGCCGCTCTGCTGCTGGTTCTCCCGAAAAGATACACACGTTGCTAGGATACGCGCACGACAGTCTCGATTCGGAAGGTATCTCGGACCCTTACGGACAATCCATGGCTTCCTACCGCGCCTCCATGCGTCAGATCTTCGAGTGCGTCGACCTTCTCGTGGCCCGCTTGAGAGGCTACCATGGACAATTGTATTAACGTTAAGATACGATCAATACGCAATATTACTAGAGCGTGGTTCTCTGACTGGTCCAACGCATCGATCTGCAACGAACTCTCAGCCTCTTCGCTGTTGTACCCGTACTTCCGCTCTCAGCAAAAAGCGGTAGGACTGGCTCTCAGAACTTGTCGGTCGCTTCGCCTCTTCTTACCAAGTCTTCACTCTTTCGTCGCATAGTCGCAATAGCGAAAGGGGGTTAATGAAGATAACGATTCAGCCTACAGATACGCTCTAGTCTTTGTGGTGCTAAGCCTTTAGTGTTAACCATAATTGCACCCAGAAGAGTACTTCTTGGGTTTACTTCGCTTGGAATATTGAGTATAAGACGCGCAAGGGTACCTGTAGAAACAGGAAAAGAAGGGAAAGGCGATCTATCCAGGCCACGATAGCGCGGCTTTGAGGCAGATTTCGGGTCTCCTGGTAGGCCTGCGGCGTCGGTTCGCTTTGGCTTTCGGGGTGGCTCTCGTAGTGGTTTTCGGCGTTTTCCTTTTCGTGGGTAATAAAGAAGCCCATAGCAAGCCCGATTCTGGAGGAGGCGACCTACTGAGCGCCCCCACTACTCCTCTGGGAGACTCCGGAGGCAGCGGCGACGGCTCCGGCAAAGGCGGTGATTCCGGAGGCGGCGGGACATCAGACGGAACTCTGACTTCCTCGACAGATAAGACAGATACTAGCGGGACTCTGGATACTTCCTCAC
>JAIVIG010000303.1 GCA_020200675.1 Actinomycetota bacterium | reverse complement strand
ACCTACACCTTGTAGCTGCGCGGTTTTACCGCTGCAATCTCGCCTCCTTGGGTTAAACTAGGCGAGCCATGACCTATCCCGTCTACCTGGACAACGCCGCGACGACGCCCGTAGACCCGCGGGTCCTCGAGGCCATGCTCCCGCACCTGGGTAGACGGCGCGGCAACCCTTCGTCGTTGCACGCATCCGGCGCTGCGGCCCGCGAGGCTGTGGAGGAGGCCCGCGAGCAGGTGGCCGAGCTCATCGGCGCCTCACCCGAGGAGATCTTGTTTACCAGCGGCGGCACCGAATCCGACAACCTCGCGGTCCTGGGGCTCGCCCGCGCCGCCTCCCCGGAGCAGCGGCACGCCGTGGTCTCCCGCGTGGAGCACGCCGCGGTTCGGGAGAGCGCGCAGCGCCTGGAGTCGGAGGGGTTCGAGGTTACCCGTGTAGGGGTGGACGCGGACGGGATCGTGAACCCGGCGGAGTTCGCGAACGCTTTGCGTCCGGAGACGGCACTCGCCGCCGTGGTGTGGGCGAACAACGAGGTCGGCACCGTGGAGCCCATAGAAGAGCTTGCGGAGATCTGCGCCGAACGCGGCGTCGCGCTGCACGCCGACGCGGTCCAGGCCGCGGGCAGGCTTTCGCTTGACGTCGGGAAGGTCCCGGTCTCGACGCTCGCCCTCTCGGGGCACAAGCTCTACGGCCCGCAGGGCGTGGGTGCCCTCTACGTGCGCGAGGGCGTCTCCCTCGAGCCCTTATTGTTCGGTGGTGGACAGGAGCGAGGCCTGAGAAGCGGTACCGAGAACGTGGCTGGCACCGTGGGCCTTGGCGCGGCGGCCCGGCTCGCCCGCGAGGAACTGGAGGAGAGGGTCCGGCACGAGAAGGGGCTGCGCGACAGGATCCTCGCGGGCGTGGCGGAGATCCCGGGCGTGCGCGTGAACGGTCACCTGGACAGGCGGCTCTCGAACAACGCGCACCTGACCGTCGAGGGCGTCGAGGCCGAGGGGCTGGTGTTGTTCCTGGACGCGCTCGGGTTCGAGATCGGGAGCGGCTCGGCGTGCGCGTCCGGCGGTCACAAGGCTTCGCCGGTGCTGCTCGCGATGGGCGGGGACGAGCGGGAGGCCTTCTCGACGGTCAGGGTCACGGTCGGCAAAGACAACACGGCCGAGGAGGTCGAGGGGTTCCTCGAAGCGTTTTCGATGGCAACCGCGCGGTTGCGCGAGATGTCCCCGCTGTACACACGGGCCGAGGGCTGATGGCCGACCGCTACAGACCACAGGTGATCGAGCACCTCGTGCGGCCGCGCAACGTGGGCGAGCTCGCCGATCCTTCCGGAGCAGGGGAGTCGGGTGATGCCGCGTGCGGCGATGTCGCCAGGTTCACGGTGAGCATAGAGGCCAACGTTCTCACGGATGTCCGGTACAAGGTCTACGGGTGCGCGGCGTGCATCGCCGCCGGGTCGGCGCTGGCCGAACTGGTGGAAGACGAGCACCTGCTCGCTGCGGCGCGGGTCTCCAGGGCGGACCTGGAGAACTCGTAACCTTCCGTTTGCACGACGGGGAGAAGGGGAGCCGGTCGTGCTGCTCGCCGGACACGGTACTCTTCGCCCGCGACACGGCGCACCGGATGGGCCTGCCGCACTTCACGCTGAACCTCAAGGAGCTCTTCGGCCGGCGCGTGATGCGGGACTTCGTCGGCTCCTACGAGGAGGGCCGGACCCCCAACCCGTGCGTCGCGTGCAACGCGCACGTCAAGTTTCACGCGGCGTCCTTCCTCGCCGACAGGCTCGGTTTCTACCACGTTGCGACCGGTCACTACGCGAGGGTGGCCGAAGGCCCGACCCTCGCTCGCCCGGCGGACGAAAACAAGGACCAGACCTACGTCCTCTGGCCGGTGCCGAAGGACCTCCTGGCGCGCACGCTCTTCCCTCTGGGGGAATACCGGAAGACGGAGGTGCGCAGGATCGCCGAGGAGCGGGGCCTCGCGGTCGCCTACACGCCGGAGAGCCAGGACATCTGCTTCATCCCGGACGGCGACTACCGGGGCTTCATCCGCAAAAAGGTCGCGGCGGAGCCCGGCGACGTCGTGGACCGGGGGGGGGAGGTGCTCGGGCGGCACGCTGGCGTGGTGGACTTCACCGTCGGCCAGCGGCGCGGCATTGGGGTTTCGGCGCCGACGCCGCTCTACGTGACCGAGGTGCGTCCGTCCACCAGGCAGGTCGTCGTGGGCCTGAGGAAGGACCTCGAGGTGCGCGAGATCCGGGTCCGGGAGCTCAACTGGTTACTGGGTCCCGAGGAGGCTCGGCTCGTGCAGGTCCGCTACAACGGTGCGCCTACTCCCTGCGAGATCAAGGAGGGAGAAGCGAACGGCGAGTGGGTCGCGCGTTTCCCGGAGCCGGTCGTTGGCGTCGCGCCCGGCCAGTCGGCTGTTTTCTATACGGGTGACGGACAGAAAGTCGTGGGCGGCGGCGTTGTGTCCCGGCGCACCTCCTAGCGCGTGCGGCGGGCCGGGGATCGAAGTTATAATGCGGTTTCTCGGGCACTCGGGAAGGAGGCGCGGTAGGGCTTGGACGCTTTCGTGGAATTGATGAAAGGGATACTCTTCGCGGGGATCGCGGTGGCGTTCTTCGTGCTCGCGTGGATGTTCTTGAGGCTGGCCGGCGTCTTCTCGACCACCGAGCGGACCATCAAGGAGGTCTCCGAGCAGGTCGTACCGCTTCTGGGCAAGACGCACGTCACGGTGGACAACATCAACAGCCAGCTCTCCCAACTCGACGAGGCGGTCGGGGATGTGGCGGGGATGACGGACGAGCTGGACCAGACGACTACCGTCATCACCCGAGGCGTCCGGAGCGGTGTGATCAAGGTCTCCTCCGCGACGGCCGGGCTCTCGCGGGGCATCAGCACCTTTATCGGCGGCGAGAGGAAGCCCGAGGGGGAGGACTAGTGGAGGGCTGGGGCAAGGTCGTGGCCGGGGTCGTGATCGGGGTCGCGGGTACGGTCTACGCCACGAACGAAGAACTTAGGAAGCGGTTGCCCCAAAACGCGCGCGACCTGCCGGAGAACGTCCGGCGCCGCTTCGAGAGCGCCGTCTCGGCCGCCCGCGAGGCTTCTTTGAGGCGGCGGGAGGAGATTTTGCGCGATCTCGAGCAGCACGATGCGGCCCACCGCGGTACCCGGCCGGAGCCCGCAACCGACGTTGCCGAGCGGCAAGAGGCTACGGAGAGGACCGGGGAGGAATAACATTGACCGCCGACCGGCCCGGGGAGGAGTACGCGTACCTGCAGGTCCCGCCGTCCGAGGAACTGAGATCTTGCGTTGGCCTCGTGCTGGCCGGGATGGCGGCGCGCGCCAGGATCGGGGTCGGAGGGCTGGAAGAGGCCGTGGAGCTTCTGGAGGGATTCCACTCGGTCGAGGCGCCGACGCGCTTCCGCTTCTCTTTGGGGGCCGAAGGAGTCGTTGCCGAGGTCGAAGAGCCGACTGCCGGCGGGCCGCGCTGGCGCACCGTGGTAGAGCTGGTGTCGTGAGCCGACGCTACCGGCGGCCGGACAAGGCACGCACGCGGCTGCTGCTAGAGCGTTACCACCGGCAGGGCGACGAAGACGCCCGCGAACGGGTCATCCAGGAGCAGCTTCCCCTCGCCGAGTTCCTCGCCCGCAAGTTTGCCGGGCGTGGTGAGCCCGTGGACGACCTCGTGCAGGTCGCGTCCGTCGGCCTCATAAAGGCCGTGGACCGCTTCGACGTGGACCGGAACATAGAGTTCTCGACCTACGCCACCCCAAACATCCTCGGCGAGATAAAGCGCTATTTCCGCGACAAGGGCTGGGCGATGCGTGTTCCTCGTGGCCTCCAGGAGCTCCGGCAGTCGGCGAAGGAGGCGATCCGCGACGAGACCGTAAGGACGGGGCGCTCTCCCACACTCCAGGAGCTCGCCACAACCCTCGACTCCGACGTGGAGAGCGTCGCCGAATCCCTGACGCTCGGCCGGGCCTACAACACCGCGAGCCTCGATGCCCCCGTGAGCCAGGACGAACCCGACGGGGACACCATCATGGACCTCCAGGCCGACGAGAACTCCCCCATAAAAGGCCTGGAGGACAAGATCCTCCTCCAGGAGGCTATCGGCGGCCTCAAGGACCAGCAGCAGCGGATACTCAAGCTCCGCTTCAACGAAGGCAAGACGCAGACGGAGATCGCCGACCACATCGGGGTGAGCCAGATGCACGTCTCCCGCCTCCTGCGGCGCGCCCTGGAGGACCTGCGCCGCGAGCTGGAGGAGCTGGAAAACAACCACTAGAAAAGTACAATAACCCCTAATGGAGCAGATGAAGAGCAGCGAGATACGCCGCCGATTTCTGGACTTTTTCGTCGCGAGGGATCACCGACTCTACCCGAGTTCCTCCCTGATCCCGCACAACGATCCCACAGTTCTCCTGACTACCGCCGGGATGCAGCAGTTCATAACCTACTTCACCGGACAGGAGAAGCCACCTACGCCACGTGCGACCAGCGCCCAGAAGTGCATGCGCGCCGGAGGCAAGGCTAACGATATCGAAGAGGTCGGCGACCGACATCACCTGACCTTTTTCGAGATGCTCGGTAATTTCTCCTTTGGCGACTATTTTAAGAAAGAGGCCATCGAGTGGGCTTGGGAGTTGCTGACGCGAGAGTTTGGTATCCCACCCGAGAGGATCTGGATCACGATCTTCGAGGGCGACGAGGATGCTCCCGAGGACATCGAAGCAAAAGAACTTTGGATGAGCGTCGGCGTGCCGGAACACAAAATCTTCGGGCTTCCGAAGAGCGAGAACTGGTGGGGACCGCCCGGAGACAGCGGACCGTGCGGGCCATGCTCGGAGATTTACTACGACTACGGCGAGGAGTTTGGGCTCGGAGATCCGCTGGAGGACGCAAAGTACGGCCCGGGTGGCGACGAGGGTGACCCGCGGTTCCTGGAGATTTGGAACCTCGTCTTCAACCAGTACGAGCAACGCAAGGACGGCACGCTCATCCCGCTCGCCAAGACCGGAATAGACACCGGCATGGGCCTTGAGAGGGTTACCGCGGCGGTACAGGATGTTCGCTACGTTTACGACACCGACATCTATGCGCCCATCTTCGAGAAGGCGAAGGAGCATGCCGGCGCCTCCATAGGCGATTCCGAGGAGACCGACCGTGCCCTACGTATCCTCGCCGACCACTCAAGGAGCATAGCTTTCCTCATTGCCGACGGTGTGAGGCCTGGTAACCAGGGACGCGAGTATGTCTTGAGGCGCATTATACGGCGGGCGACGCGGGAAGCGTATGCGCGGCTCGGCTTGAACGCGGAGCAGATCGCGAGCCTCGCCGAGGTAGTCGTGGACTACATGGGCGACTACTACGAGGAGTTGCGGGCGGCAAGGGAGGACATACGCCGGATCGTGGTTAGCGAGGCGGCGCGCTTCATAGAGATCTACCACTGGGGGATGGAGTTGCTCGAGGCGGAGATAGATCGCCTCTCCGGGGGCAACTTCCCGGGTGGGGTGGCGTTCTTGCTGCACGACACCTACGGGTTCCCGGTCGAGGTAACGCGTGAGGTATTGGCGGAGAGGGGGATCTCGCTCGACGAGGCGGGCTTCGAGGCTGCGATGAACGCGCAGAGGGAGCGGGCCAGGGAGGCCATGCAGGGCTACGAGCGGGTGGTCGCGGCTTTCGGGGGTCAGGAGATCAAGAGCCGCTTCATCGGCTACGAGCGGGAGCAGGTAGAGACCCGGATAGTGGCCGTCGAGCCCGTGCCTGATGCAGAACGGGAGCTCTACATCGTGCTGGACGAGAACCCGTTCTACGCCACGAGCGGCGGGCAGGTCGCTGATGAGGGTTGGATCACCTCGGACCGCGGCCAGCTCGAGGTATTTGATGCGATCCCCGCGGGAGATTATCAGGTGCTCCGGGCCAGGGTCGAAAGGGGCGACGTAGTAGATCTCCGAGCAAAAGCCGGCGCTTCCAGGCAGGCCATTCAAGTCGGCGATGCGGTCACGGCCTCTATAAACCGGGTAAGGCGTCAGCAGATAGAGGCCAACCATACCGCGACCCATATCTTGCATTGGGCCTTGCGTACCGTCCTCGGCAAGGATGTCGTGCAGGCCGGAAGCTACGTCGGCCCGGATAGGCTCCGCTTCGACTACCGATACACTGGCAAGGTCGGAGAAGACGAGCTGCGGCGCATACAGGAACTGTGTTTGCTCAAGATCACCGAGAATCAACCGGTACGGTACTACACGACCACGCTGGAGGAGGCCCGCAACCTCGGGGCGATCATGCTCTTCGGGGAGAAGTATGGGGACCTCGTGCGGGTGGTCGAGGTGGACGGCTTCTCGCGCGAGCTCTGTGGCGGGACGCACGTACGGGGCACCGCCGAGATCGGGGCCTTCAAGGTCGTGTCCAACAGAAAGCACGGCGCAGACCTCTACCGCGTCGAGGTCCTCACCGGCCGCGAGGCGCTCTACTACCTGATCAGGGCCACCGAGGAAGCGGAGGAGCTTTCGGAACTGCTCAGGGTAGATCTGGACCACCTGCCCGAAGCCGTCGGCGAGCTACGCGACGAGGCGCGGCTGGCTCGTGAGGCCGCCCGCGAGCAGACCCTTCAGGCAGGTCTCAAGGAGGTGAGCACCCTGGTCGAGAGCGCCGAGGCGGTCAACGGCACCAAGGTAGTCACCGGGCAGGTCGTCGCGGCCGACGTCAAGGGCCTCAGGCAGATCTCCGACGACGTCAAGAACCGCCTGGGTGGTCCTTCGGCCGTGGTCCTCGCCGCGGCGCTCGACGGCAAGGCCGTCCTCGTCGCCAACATCCACCCGGAGGTTTCTCAGAAGGTCAGGGCCGGAGACATAGTCAAAGAGGTCTCCAGCGTCCTGGGGGGCGGCGGGGGTGGAGGGGCGACGATGGCCCAAGCCGGGGGCGGGAACCTCGAAGCCATACCCGAGGCCCTCGACAAAGTGCGCGAGATACTGGGCAGGCGGCTCGCCGGCCGGGAGTAGCGAAACCCTGACTTATCCCGAACCTCCCTGCGGACGGATCGCTGCCCTCGATCTGGGGGAGGTACGCACCGGGGTTGCCGTCTCCGATCCCGAGAGGGTCATCGCCCGTCCCCTCGAAGTGGTGCCGAGCACGGACCTCTCGGGCTTTCTCGAGCGGCTGGTTCGCGAAGAGGGCGTCTCGGAGATCGTGGTCGGGGTCCCCAGGACGCTCGGTGGGGATTTCGGCTTCCAAGCTCGCAAGGTTTTGGATAGACTGGACGCCTTGAAAAACGAGCTGCCCGGCGTGCGGTTCGTGGAGTGGGACGAGCGTCTCACCACCCGCATGGCCGTCGCCGGAGTGAAGGCCCGCGACGGGAAGAAAAGAAAGGAAACCAAGCGGGTCGGGCGCGTGGATCACCTGGCGGCGGCGCGGATGCTCCAGGAGTATCTGGAGTCGAGGGGAGACTTCTGAAGCGCTACGACAAGACGAGGCGGCAAGATCGGGAAGAGCTCGACGCCCGGCTGAACGCGGTGAGATCCCCCAGGCCCAAGCGCCGCCGCAAGCCCCGTTCCAACGCGGGTCCCACCGTGCTCGGTTTCCTGCTCGTCGTCGGCGTCCTGGGCGCCATTTACTTCATCTACGCCACCGCCACGGGCAGGGAAGGCGAGCAGGCGCCGGTGAAACCCGCCAAGGTAGAGGTGGTAAAGGGCGACACGCTCTCGAGCGTCGCCGAGAAACTCGAGCAGGCCGGGGTGATAGACAGCGCATTCATGTTCAAGGTGGAGGCCCGCGTCGGGGGATACGGCACGGAGATAAAGACCGGGGAGTACACATTCAGCCCGGACGAGGACACCGAAGTGATCCTCCAGAAGCTGACGGCCGGAGAGGCCGTTCCAACCCTGGAGATCACCGTTCCCGAAGGCCTGGACCTGGAGCAGACCGCCCGGGAGGTTGCCGGGCAGAGCGGCGTTTCCGCCGCCAAGTTCGAGGAGGCCGCGAGGAGAACCGACTACGGGTACGGATTCCTGGAGGACCCGGCGGTCGAGTCTACTGAGGGTTTCCTTTTCCCCAAACAGTACGAGTTCGAGGAAGGCACGACGGCCCCGCAGATGGTGACCCGGATGCTGGAGCAGTACCTGCTGGAGACCCAGACCCTGGACATCTCCGGCGCGAAAGATCGGCTGAACCTGACGGAGTACGAACTCGTCACCGTGGCCTCGCTCATCGAGAAAGAAGCTTCGAACCCCGCGGAGCGGCCTCTGGTGGCGTCCGTGATCTACAACCGCATCCGCGAAGACATGCCCCTGCAGATCGACGCCACCGTCCTGTACGCCCTCGACCGTCCCAAGGAGGAACTCTCGCTCGCCGACCTTAAGATAGACTCTCCATACAACACCTACGAGAACACCGGCCTGCCCCCGGGACCCATATGCAGCCCCAGTCGGCAGTCCCTCGAAGCTGCCATCAACCCAGCAGAGACGGATTACCTCTACTACGTGCTGAAGGCCAACGGCGAGGAGCACGTCTTCACCAACAACTACAACGAGTTCTTGGCGGCCAAAGCAGAGGCCGGGCGTTAGAGAGCGCGGGTTCTTCTCGCAAGCTCGGCGCTCGAGCCCTGGCACGTATTTGCCGATAACCGTTTATGAACCCTTTCGGTTGGAGCACGGGGATGGAGTTGAGCGGAAGAACACGGTTGCTGGGGGTGATCGGGCACCCCGTCAGGCATACCCTGAGCCCGAAGATGCACAACGCCGCCTTCGCGGCGCCCAGCCTGGACTACGTGTACGTCCCGTTGGACGTTCGACCGGAGGAACTCCCGGCGGCCGTAAGCGGTCTGAGAGCCCTCGGTTTCCGGGGCTTCAACGTGACCATGCCGCACAAAGAGGCGGTGCTCCCGCTGCTGGACGAGCTGGACGAGGCGGCTAGAGCATCGGGGGCCGTGAACACGGTGGTGGTCGATGAGCGCGGGCTCCGCGGCGTGAACACCGACGGCAGCGGGTTCGTCGAGGCGTGCGGGGAGTCGGAGGTGAGATTCGAGGATGCAAGGGTGCTGGTGGTTGGTGCCGGGGGCGCCGCGGCCGCCATCGCAGTAGCCGTCCTCAGCGAGGGTGCCAGGGAGCTGCGCGTACTCAACCGGAGCCGGTGGCGCGCAGAGAAGCTGCAGGACAGGCTGCGGGAGGTGTACCCGGGAGCCGGGATCTCGGTGCACGACGCTACCGACCCGGAAGGGGCTGCCAGGGGTACGGATGCGATCGTCAACGCCACCTACCTGGGGATGAAGGACGATGATCCCCTGCCGGTGCCGGCCGGCTGCCTGGGGGCAAAGACGGCGGTCTGCGACGCGGTCTACAGGCCAGGCAAAGAGACCGGGTTCATCCGGCTCGCCAGAGAGCGGGGGCTCCGCACGGTCCCCGGCGGACGGATGCTGCTCTACCAGGGGGTCCAGGCCCAGAGGATCTGGACCGGCAAAGAACCCGACGTGCGGGCGATGAGCGATGCGCTCCTCTGAGGGTGCATCCGCCACGCAACGCGACCTCGGAGAGGTACTGGTCTCCGAGGGCAAGATCAGCCCTGAGCAACTCAAGGAGGCGCTCTCTGCCCAAAGAGAGGACCCTCGCACCCTAGGAGTGCTCCTGCTCTCTATGGGATACGTCTCAAAGGCAGACCTCGCAGAGGCTCTGGCCAAGAGGCTGCGCCTGGAGTACCTAGAGATAACAGAGCGCGATGTAGATAGAGGGGCGGCAAGCCTCGTTGACCGCAGGGTCTTGCGCAAGCACGGAGCGCTGCCTCTTAGGGTAGAGGATGGCAGGCTCGTTGTGGCTATGAGCGACCCAACAAACTTCTATGCCTTAGAGGATCTGGCAGTTGATGCAGGCCCCGAAGAGAAGCCAATCGTCAAGCTCGTTGGAGCTATCTTGCAGCGGGCTGTAGGAGAGGGAGCCTCAGACATCCACATAGAGCCAAGAGCCAAAGAGCTCACTGTGCGCTTTAGAGTAGATGGGGTCCTAAGAGAGGTGATGAGCGTCCCCTCAACGCTCCAGGGTGGGGTCATAGCGCGCCTGAAGATCCTTGGCAACCTTGACATAGCCGAAAGAAGAGTACCCCAGGACGGGCGCTTCTCGGTAAGAAGCGCAGGGCAGAAGATAGACCTGAGAGTAGCCAGCTTGCCCACCGTCTTTGGGGAGAAGGTGGTTTTAAGGCTCCTTGACACCTCGAGCGTAGAAGCGAACCTCAAAAAGCTTGGCTTCGGGGGCAAAGACCTCAAGCGCTTTGAGGAGATCTTCCGCCGCCCCCACGGCACCATCCTCGTTACAGGACCAACAGGGAGCGGGAAGTCCACAACGCTCTATGCCACACTAGCAGAGCTCAACTCCCCAGAGAAGAACATCATAACCGTAGAGGACCCTGTAGAGTACAGGATGCAGGGGATAAACCAGATCCAGGTAAACTCCAAAGCAGGGCTCACCTTCGCCTCAGGGTTAAGGAGCATCCTAAGAGCAGACCCCGACATAGTAATGATAGGGGAGATAAGAGACTTCGAGACAGCAAAGATAAGCGTAGAAGCGGCCCTCACAGGACACCTCGTGTTAGCCACCTTGCACACCAACGACGCCCCATCAGCAGTAGCGAGGCTAACAGACATGGGAGTAGAGCCCTTCCTCACAGCCTCAGCAGTAGACTGCGTGATCGCCCAGCGCCTGGCAAGAAGATTGTGCGAGAGGTGCAAAGCACCAGCCAGTGAGATAACACAAGAGCACCTTGAGGCGTTGGGCTTTCCCCACTTTCCCCACCAACAAGAGCCTCAACAGGAGCCTCAACAAGAGCTTTCTCCTCCACCAGCTGGGTTCCACAAGCCGGTAGGGTGTGAGAGGTGTGGGGGGACGGGCTACAAGGGCAGGGTAGGCA
>JAIVIG010000508.1 GCA_020200675.1 Actinomycetota bacterium | reverse complement strand
CCGACGACCTCGGCTACGACGGCCTCGACCTGTCGGACGTCGGGGAGATCCTGGACGACATGGAGCTCGACAGAAGCGTAGCTCCTATGAGCCATCTCTACAGGGGCGGGACCAAAGCAGCGAAAAAGATCCTCGAAGACTTCATAAAGAACAGATTCGGCGACTACGTGGAGCACCGCAACCAGCCCCAAACCGACGACGTCTCGCACATGAGCAAGTACCTGCACTACGGTCATATCTCTCCCGTGTACGTGGCGCTGAAGATCCGCGAAGCGAATCCTCCAAAAGAAGACCTCGATTCGTACCTGGAAGAGCTCATAGTGCGCCGCGAACTCTCGATAAACTTCTGCCACTACACACCCGACTACGATCAGTTCTCCAACCTCCCCGACTGGGCCAAAGAGACCCTCAAAGAGCACGAAAAGGATGGGCGCGAGTACGTCTACACTCGGGAGCAGCTCGAGAAAGCCGAGACGCACGACGAGTACTGGAACGCGGCGATGAACGAGATGCGCTACACGGGCTACATGCACAACTACATGAGGATGTACTGGGGGAAGAAGATCCTGGAGTGGAGCGAGACCCCAGAGGAGGCCTACGAGACGACGCTCTACTTCAACAACAAGTACTTCGTCGACGGGCGCGACCCCAACTCCTACGCAAACGTCGCGTGGGTCTTCGGCCAGCACGACCGGGGCTGGCAGGAGAGGGCCGTCTTCGGCAAGGTGCGCTACATGTCCGCCGGGGGCCTGGAGCGCAAGGCCAAGCCCGAAGAGTACGTCGAGAAGGTAGAGCGCCTGATCGAGGAGGGCCGGGCCGAGGCGCTCTGATCCTTCGGCGCGGGAACGCGCGGAACGAGCGACGGGTATAATCGGGGCACGTTGTAGGCTAAAGAGGGAACCGGTCAACCATGAAATGGCTCAAAGTCTACGGTCTTCCGAAGCTACCGCTCTTTCTGGCGCGGCTCGCGATGCGCCTCGGGCTACCAGGACCGACGTGGTACAAGTGGAAGGCGGCTTCCGCGGGGACCGGCGTTATCCTCGACGAGATGATCCGGGCGGCCGACGACCTCGGCTACGACGGCCAAAAGATCGGGAAACTCGCCATGAGCCGCATCGGCGAGAAGCAGGGTACCGACCTGCGCGAGCAACTAGGCGTCAGCACCATGAAGGACACCGTGGACGTCGTCATGCTCGCCAACCGCTTCTTTGATATCGAGATCACGCTGACCGAAACTAAAGACGGCGAGTACGTGATAAACGCCGACCGCTGCCCGTGGTTCGGTGGGATGGGCCAGGAGGGCGTCCCCGGCTGGGACGTGAAGCCCTGCGCCGCCTTCTCCACCTACGAGAAGGCCATGGTCAGCGCCATAAATCCGAACGTAAAACTCTCGTACACCGAGAAGCGCACCACCGGCGGCCACACCTGCCGCGGCGTCTACCAGTACCGCGACAAGGAGCTCGGCGACAACGCGGAGCCGCAGACGGAGTTCGTGGGGCTCGGCAAGAAGCCCGAGAAGAAAGCCGAAGCTCCGGCCGAGTAGAGTGGCGAGCCAGGGTATCTACCGGACCCATAGTCGGGCCTCGGGAAGCGACTCAGCGTGGTCTGATTCGTAACCTTTCGTAATCCGACATAGGAGAAATATTGGAGCGTATAGAGATAGATACGGCGCGCGGTAAAGAAAGGGTACCGCCGGGGCAGTACCTGGTTGGTGACCGCTGGCCGATCCTTACCTACGGCTCGACCCCCAGGTTCAACCCAGACGTCTGGGATTTCACCGTCTCCGGTCGTGTCGAGAACCCCCTGAAGTTCACCTGGGAGGAGTGGAACGAGCTGCCGAACGTCGAGGTCAAGGCGGACATGCACTACGTTACCTCGTGGAGCAAGCTGGACAACGTCTGGATGGGTGTCCGGGCGAGATACCTCCTGGAGATGGCGAAGCCAAAGCCGGAGGCCAGATTCTTCGCCGTGTTCTGCGAAGGTGGCTACACGACGAACGCCCCGATCGAGGAACTTTACGAGGAGGACGCCCTCTTCGCGATGCACCACAACGGCGAGCCCCTGGAGCCGGGACACGGCTACCCTCTACGGCTCGTCATCCCGCGCCTGTACGCGTGGAAGAGCGCCAAGTGGATCCGGGGCATACCGGTAGTTTGTTGAAGTAGGAGAAGCGCTGTGC
>JAIVIG010000507.1 GCA_020200675.1 Actinomycetota bacterium | reverse complement strand
GGTTTGATCTCACGCCTGCGCAGGAAGCGGCGCTCGAGCCGCAGGCCGAGCTCGAGGGCGTGGAGCCCGAGGCAGCGCCGCCCCCGCCGCCCCCGCCGCCCCCCGCACCGGCAGAGCCCAAGATGATGGAGGAGAAGGGCAAGGAGAAGGAGATGCCGAAGACCGGCGGTCCGGACATTGGGATGCTTCTTCCCGCCGGCGTCCTGCTCCTTGGCTCGGGCATCGTGGCGTTCGCCGTAGTGCGGCGCAGGGGTTAGCCTAAATATAAGGTCTCAGAAGGGACCGGGGCGGAGGAGCGATCACTCCTCCGCCCTTTTTTGTGCTTGGAGATGGACGTCTTTCGAAGGCTGCTGATTCTCCGGTACGCTCGTGCTTTACAGATATAATGCTCCGAAAGGTGAGCCGACGGAGGAGGATCTACTTTGGCTGACGTAGCCTACATCTCGCGGGTGAAGATAGAGCCGGTGGAGGGGAAGACCCGGCAGGCCCATCTCCCCGCCGAGGAGGAGCCGGTGCTCTTCGGGGTCCACGACGAGGTGGCCGAGCACTACGGCGTCTCCCCGGACGCGGAGAAGCCGCATTCCTCGACGCTGGATTACCTGGTCGCTGCTGCCGGCGGCTGACTGCTCGGCACTTTTGCCGGCGCGCTGGCGGCGCGTCAAGTCTCCTTTGACAAAGATAGCCTCTACGCCGACACCGTCGGAGAGATAGAGGTCGAGAGCAAGGTGCTCGTGGTCAAGAGGATTACGGTCACCTTCCACCTCGCGGCGGACGAGAGAGACCGCGAGACCATAGAGCGGGTGCTGGAAGTCTACGCCGACGGCTGTCCGGTCGCCCGGTCCATCAAGGAGAGCATAGAGATCAAGAGCGAGCTGGACCTCACGCCCGCGTAGACCCGAGAACGGTTTCGGCGTCCGGGCGCCATGGTAGAACGGTGCTCGTAACTCTTCGCGTAGGGAGGCTTCGTGCAGAACGATGCTCGCGCCAGGATAACGGTCTTCAGCGACTACGTATGCCCGTTCTGCTACCTCGAGGAGCCGGACCTCGCCCGCGTCCGGGAGGAGTATGAGGAGGCGAACGAGGTAGATTGGCGCGCCTACGAGCTGAGGTCCGACCCCGTCCCCACCCTCGACCCCGACGGCGATTACCTGCACCGCGTGTGGAACGCCTCCGTCTACCCGATGGCTGGATCCTTGGGCATGACGCTCCGCTTACCGCCCGCACAGCCCCGGAGCCGCAAGGCACTCGAAGCTGCCGAGTACGCCCGCGGAGAGCGCAGGTTCGACGAGATGCACGAGGCGTTCTTCCGCGCCTTCTTCGAGGATGGCAAGGATATCGGCAGAGAAGAGGTGCTCCTGGAGATCGGCGCTTCCGTCGGGCTAGAGTTGACCCGCTCGGGTGTATCTTCTCCCTCTTTGGTTACCCGTAGCACGGCCCGCGGTCGAACCTCCCGACCGTCTACCCGGCTGCAAACCGGCGTACTGGAATAGGATATGCTTCCGGCCCGGTCGAAATATTGGGGGGTATTCTGTTAACCTACACCATGTTGCGGCTGGTTGCGGTCCTCGGGCCCCGGTTGTGTCTAGATGGCAAAGAGGGATATATAATTGTTTTTCAAGGAACAAGCCGTCGGAGGTGGTGAGGTACTGGAAGCCTCGGTTGGAACGGTCCTTGGGGGGCGTTATAGGATACAGAGCACGCTAGGCACGGGGGGAATGGCCGTCGTCTACAAGGCGGAGGACGCAATCCTCGGGCGTTGCGTAGCCCTGAAAACGCTCCACCGTCGCTACGCCGAGGAGCCCTCTTTCAGGTCGCGCTTCAAGCAGGAGGCGCGGGTGATGGCTTCCCTGGACCACGAGAACATCGTCAAGGTCTACGACATTTGCCAGGAGGGCGAGCTTCCGTTCATCGTCGCCGAGTACGTCGAAGGGCAGGACGTGGGTAGTGTGCTCAAGGGCACACCCGAGGGCCGTCTTGGAGAGCGGTTCACCAGGGGGGTGGTCGGGCAGCTACTGGAGGCGCTCGAATACGCGCACCGGCGCGGGGTCGTCCACCGCGACGTAAAGCCCTCCAACATCCTCATCACGCGGGAAGGCGCCGTCAAGGTCGCGGACTTCGGCATCGCCCGCCTCGTCGAGGAGAAAGAGGCGGGGAGGCCCGGAGAGATCATCGGCAGCGCCCGCTACATGTCGCCCGAGCAACTCCGGGGCGAGGAGACCACCCCCCGGAGCGACCTCTACTCCGTCGGCATCCTCCTCTACCATTGCCTCACCGGAAGGCCACCCTTCTCCGGCGACACCAAGAGCGTAGCCCGACAGCAGATCCACAAAGACCCCACCCCCCCGCGCATGTTGAACAGGGCGATCTCGCCGGTGATCGAAGCGGTGATCATGAAAGCCCTCGCCAAGAACCCCGAAGATCGCTATCCATCGGCCTCGGCGATGCTCGGCGATCTGAGGAGGGGGGGCGGCGGCGTGGTAGCTTACGGCGAGGAAGCAAGGCCGCGCAAGCATCGCCGCAAGGGCCGCGGGAGCCGCAAGTTGCTTCTCGCTTCCCCGGTTTTAGCCCTGTTGCTTCTGGGCGCCGGTACCGCCGCCGGGCTCGCCTACCTCGGCCCCGAAGGCTTACCCTGGCAGGCCGGTAGGGCCCTGACGACGGCTGCCCAGCCCGTGGTTGAGGACCCGCCGGAGGCTCCGGAGACCGAGGATGCCTCCGCGACAGGGGGGGCTCCCGCGGAGGAGAGCGTGCGAGCGAACACGGAGGTAGGTGCGCAACAGGCGGCCCAGAGGCTCGCGCCCGTGCCTAACGTCGACGCGTACTTCGACTACTTCGCGGTCGATACCCTGCGAAACAGCGGCTTTCAGCCGAGGGTGGTCTACGAGTACCGCCAGGGGTATTTGAACAGCGGCGTCACGTGGGGCACCGATCCCGCTATCGGCACCCTCGCGCCTACCGGCTCGACCGTCACCGTCTACGCCACCCCCAAGGACCAGCCCCAGATCGTCCAGGGTCAGGCCCCGATCGGCCAACCTCCGCTAGTCCCGATTCAGCCCCAGATACCGCCCCCGGTTCCACCCCCGGTCTAAAGAGCAAGATAACGAAAAGGGCCGGCATTGGAGCCGACCCCGCATAAGCCTTGAGTCTTCGCAGTTGCTGCTAGGCGAACCGCCGTTCCCGGTCGATCATGTCCGCTATGACCGGGTAGCGGTAGTCGACACCCTGGTAGACCTTGTAGGCCGCATAGCACTGATGAGCGATAGGGATGAGGGCGATCAGCGGCAGCAAGAAGAACATGAAGATGCCGATGATTACGATGGTCAGTATGGTGCTGACTATTACGTACGCGAAGATGATAACGATCCAGGCTACCTGGTACCAGAGCACAGTATGCTCAGGTGCGAGAGCATGGACCACGTCCGCTCGTCCTGGGCGCTCATACCGCCGCCGGCCGGGATCCGGTTTAACCGGGGCTCTTCTCGCTGGGTACCGTAGTTCGGGTCCTCTTGCTGCATGCTCGCTCCTTTTGTTCGCCGTTACTTCGACACTACCCGATTGTTCACGGTGGCGCAAGGCTCCACCGAAGAGGTCTCTACATCGCTCCTCCCCCTATCGGGCTCCCCATGCGGTACGCGCGGCGCCGGTTTGCGGCGACGTGCCAGAGGAGAAAGACAGCGGCCGGAAGCGCGCATTCGTCGTCGGGGGTGAAGAGGACCTGATAGCTCCGGCCCACAAGACCCCCGGAGACACGCACCGCCCTCCCGCCGCCTCTTCCATACGAGGCGACCGCGAGGTTGCGGAAGAAGCTGACGCGCGCCTCATAGGTCCGGCCACCGCAGGAGATCTCGAGTTCGTCGATGGACCGTCCCTTGGGGGCGGCGGCGAACACCTCCTCGCCTTCAGCGACCATACGATAGCTTCCTTCCGTACTCGTTAGGGTGGCCGCGTGGTTTCCGGACTCGAACTCGGCGACCGAGGGCCCGCGTAGCCGCAGCCGGCCGAACTTCTCGCCCTCGGAGTCCAGAAGGGCGAACTTCGTGGTCAGGAGGCCGCGGGCGCGAGCGGTGAACGAGCCTCCGAGATTCTGTTGGATGTCGTACCACCAGGAAGAAGCGGTTCTCGGTGCGTTGTTCATCGTAACGAGTTATACGCAGGGTGCCGCTGTGGAGTTTCGCGGAGCGGGGTAGTACATTAACGCGACGACTACGAGAGGGTGTTCACATGGAGCTACAAAACAAAGATCAACTCAAGACGGAGATCCTGCAGTCCTGGCTGAAGAGCGCCTGGGTGTACCCGATGCAGGGTCCCGAGGAGCAGACTTTCCTGCGCCTGACACCCGGCGGTCGCCTGAAGATGCGGCGCAGGATCGGGGAGATCGAGAGCGCCCTGGGGGTTGAAGGAAGCGACCTCTTGAAACAGGAGGAGGCGGGCACCCTCCCCGTCGAGCGCGACAAGCTCGAGCTGGCGATGATGGTTCAGGCTTACACCTCCGAACGCCGCTTCATCGAGAGCCAGGGCACCTCTCTGGGCACGGCGGCCGTAACCCTCGAAGACGACTCGCCCGAAGAGATCGGCTAGATAGACCGGACGACGGAGCGAATAATAGTTGAGACCAAAGCCGGAGGCACGAACGAGCGAGGATCAGAGGGTGCAAAGCTAGGAGTACACACGGGATCTACTCGGGGAACGGTGAACGTCAGACCGGGTGGGACGTCTACGATGCCATGATCAACGACTGTCCCTACCGCAAAGTCCTCACCCGCGAAGAGCCTCTAGCTGAGCTCGAGGCTGGCGCCGGCAGCTAGTTCGACCTCGAAGTCGCCGAGGATTTTATGCCTTTACCCCCCAAAGAATTCTGATTCCTCATAACAGTTGCTTTCTCGGCGGGGCGGGGCACGAAGCTATGCGCCCCACCCTTTGATTAGCAGTCCTTTCCCGCGGCTACTAGTGCCTCGTCAGGCATGAGTTGAACACCTTTGCGGTTGTCCGTATCCTTGTCACCATCGGGTGAACGCGCCGTGCTGGCAAGGAGGGCACTGAAGAGATGAGCAAGAAGACCAAAAAGT
>JAIVIG010000036.1 GCA_020200675.1 Actinomycetota bacterium | reverse complement strand
GCGCTATCTCCTCCTCCCACGTCCGCTTCCCCGCCCCGTCGCTCGACGACGAGACGCTGCGGGAGCTGCGGGAGCTAGTCGAGTTTCTCGGCCTCGCCTACTGAACGTCCCGGGTTCGAGGTGGCTCCGGTATCCGCGCCCTCCCCGGTTACCCGGGCGCTGACGAGATGCACGACGACCCCAACGGCTAGCACCGCCAACCCCACGCCCACCCAGAAAGGTTCCAGGTAGAGGAGCAGGAGCCCGGCGGCGCCGCACAGGACGCGCTCCGGGATGCGAGCCGGGCCGAGGAGCCACGCGCCGGTAGTGACGGCGAGGGCGGCCACGGCGAGCGCCGAGACGAGGAGGGTCAGCACGATCTGGAGCGGTGTTCCCGAGAGTAGCAGGCCCTCTCCGTTCGGGGAGAGGACGAAGGCAAACGGGACCAGGAAGGCGGGCAGAGTGTACTTCCAGGTCAGCATCATCGTCTTGAAGGCGTTGCCGCCGGTGACCGCCGAAGCAGCGACGGCAGCCAGGGCGGTCGGCGGGCTCACCTCGGAGAGGACGGCGTAGTAGAAGACGAACATGTACGCGGCGAAGGTCGGCACGCCGAGCTCCGTGAAAGCCGGCGCGATGATGACAGCGGAGATGATGAACGAGGCCGTCACGGGCACGGCCAGACCGAGGACCAGGATCGAGACCGCCGAGTAGAGCGCGGTGAAGAGGAGGCTCCCGCCCGCCAGCGCAACGATCAGAGAGCTGAGCTTCAGGCCGAGGCCAGTGAGCGTCACTACGGCGACGATGATCCCGGCCGCCGCACACGTCGCCGCCACGGGCAAAACCCCCATCGCGCCCGCCGCCAGAGAGTCCCAGATCCTGCGCGGCCCCATCCTGTGCTCCCGGTCCAGGAAAGAGAGCAAAAAGGCCGCGATCGTCGCGTAGAAGACCGCCCTGAAGGGCGTGAGCCCTATAGCCATCAGGATGACGATGAGGAAGAGCGAGCTGAAGTGATAACCGTAGCGCCAGAGCAGGTAGCCCAGAGGCGGCGTCTCGACGTCCACGCCTTGCGTCCTGAACCGCCGGGCGTCGGCCTCGATGGCCAGGATGATCCCGAGGTAATACAACAGCGACGGGATGCCCCTAGGAACTCAGCGATGATGAACGCCGCGGCCCCGAGCGTCGGTGGCGAGAGGATCGCCCCTATCCCGGCCGCCGCGAGCACCCCGCCTCCCGCCTCCCGCGGGTAGCCGCCGCGCCGCAGGATGGGCCAGGCGACCGAGGCGAGCGTCACGGTCGTCGCCGTCCCCGACCCGGAGACCGTGCCCAGGAGGAAGCCGGCGAGCGTCGTGGTGCGGCCCGGGCTCGTGCGGGACTGTCCGAAGGCGGCGAAGCTCACGTCGATAAAGTACTTTCCCGCCCCCGAGTACTCCAGGACCGCGCCGTAGATCGTGAAGAGGACTATGTAGGTCGCCGCTACGTCCAGCGGCACGCCGAAGAGCCCTTCCAGGCCCATATACGTCTGGCCCACGATCCGGTTCGGCCCGTAACCGACGTGCCCGATCCTGGCCCAGTCCGGGATCAGGGCGCCGAGATAAGCGTAAGCGATAAAGAACACGCAGATGACGGGCAGTATCCACCCCACCGTCCTCCGCGTCGCCTCGAGCACGAGCAGTATGGTCACGAGCCCAAAGACGAGGTCCAGCGTCTCGGGCCGGGCCGCCCGCCGGACGAACTCGTCGAAGACCACAAGCGTGTAGCCGAGCGCGACGACGGAGAGAACGGCGAAGAGGTAATCCGTAACGCCCGGGTTGTCGGGCTGTCGTTCAGCCTGTTCGTCCTCGCCTTCCCGCCCAGTCTCGCGCGAGCTTCCCCAGGCCCGGTAGAGGATGAACGTCATCGCGAGCGCGACGGCGAGGAAACTGGTCCGGTAGATCTGAGCGGGTACGGGGTCGAGAACCCAGTAGAGGGCGTAGCAGGAGAGCCCCACCCCGGCGACCGAGAGCAGGAGTTTCGGGAACCCGCTTAACTCGCGAGCCGGCTTCTCGGCCTCGAACTCCTCGATGAGATGGTCCGCGCCGATGGCGAGCGGGTCTTCGAGTCTCACGCGTTCGTCCGAGCCTTCGCCCGAGCGTCTTCCGTTACGTTCCTCGGACATCTCTCTGTCCTTTCCCTGCCCCTTGTGGGCAAGGATAGTTTGCGGGTCCACCCGCGTCAATCGCCCCCGCGCGTGGCGCTCTCGTCTTGCTGCTGGCCTCCAGCGACCATAAGATGCGCCGGTCGGAGGGCGAGGGCGTAAAGGAGCGGGCATGGCCGAGCTTGAGTACGAGATCGAGAACGGCGTCGGCACCATATTGCTGAACCGCCCCGAGAAGAAGAACGCCTTCAACCTGGAGATGTTGCACCGGTGGGACGAGGCCCTGCGCGAGGCGCGCACCGACGACTCGGTCGGCGCGGTAGTACTTACGGGAGCTGGCGACGCCTTCTGCGCGGGGGGCGACTTCGAGGGCCTCTCGCCGGACGCCGAGGGCGAGCCGACGCCGTACGACCGCAAGGCCTTCCTCACGGACCACGTCCACAGGATCGCCTACGCCCTCGAAGACCTGGACAAGCCGGTTATCGCCGCGGTCAACGGGGTCGCCGTCGGCGCTGGGATGGACTTCGCGCTGATGTGCGACATGCGCTTCGCGGCCCGCTCGGCCCAGATGAGCGGGGGCTACATAAAGGTCGGGCTCGTTCCCGGTGACGGCGGTTGCTACTGGCTGCCCCGCCTCGTCGGGACGGCCAAGGCGCTGGAGCTGCTACTAACGGGCGACTTCGTGGACGCCGGGGAGGCGCACAGGATCAGCCTCGTCAACCGCGTATATGACGACGAGTACCTCGTGCAGGAGACCAAGTCGTTCGCCGAAAAGCTCGCGGCGGGGCCGCCGCGGATAACGCGCATGATCAAACGCGCCGTCTACCAGTCTGCCCGCAGCGACCTGCGCACGAGCCTCGACTTGATCTCCTCGCACATGGGCATCGTCCAGTCGATGGAGGAGTCGCACGAAACCTTCAACGCCTTCCGCGAGAAACGCGCCCCAAACTTTTGAGCCGTCAGCCCTCAGCGTTCAGCTCTTAGCCGGCGCTACGGGTCAGCATCCGCCGCACCTCCGTCAGTGGAGTGTCCTCTTCTACCCGGATGGTGAGATGGCGGGGCGCGCCCTCCTCGTAGAGCGGGAACCGTTCGTCCGAGACGACGAGGGTGCGCTCACCCTTCGCCGTGCCTATCAGGGGTAGCTCGCCGAATTTCTGGTTCTCCTCCGGAGTGAGGCTAAAGAAGACTTCATTGGCTTCTTTGCGGCCCTCCAGCTCATAGTAGTCGAGGACGGCCTCGCTAGGTGAGGAGACCTCGACGAGCTCGAAGCTCCCATCCTCCTCGGCCACGAAGTGCTCGGTCGCCGGGACCTCGTAGTAGGAGTGTACGTACTCTATTTCGAACCGCCCCGAGTCTGGCAACGCGGCGCGAGCGACGGTCCGGCCGTCGGCGTCGTAAACCAGTATCGACAGCCCCCTATCGGTCACGAACGTACCGGCCAGGGTCAGGAGGGCGGCCCCGGCCAGGATCAGGCCCCACCGGGGCCAGGTTTATGTCGAGGTTTCGGGCTTCGGGGTGGGCTTCGGCGAGGGGATCTTGCTGGTCGAAGAGTAGGCGGGTTATCTGGTACGCCAGCTCCTCGTCCATCGACTCGTTGACGACGAGGTAGTTGGGCACCCCGATCACGGCCACGTCCTCTTCGACCCCCTCGTAGGTGTCGGCCGGGATGGTCGTCTCCTCGTAGACCTCGCCGTATTGACCGCGCAAGGTGGCGAGGTAATCGACGGTTGGGAGCAGGACGATCTGGTCGGTCGTGGCGAGGTCGGTGACGGCGCCGGTCGGAAGTCCTCCGGACCAGAAGAAGGCGTCTATGGTACCGTCGCGCACGGCGTCCACGGACTCGTCCACACCTAGCTGCTGGCGATCTATGTCCGAGTCCGGGTCGATGCCCGCCGCCCGGAGCACGCGAAGCGCGATGATCTCGGTCCCCGAGCCGGGCGAGCCCAGGGAAACGCTCCTGCCCCTGAGGTCCTCGATGCTGCTTATGCCGGAGCCAGCGGGGGCAACGACCTGGGTGTAGTTGGTGTATAGCTGGGCCAGGGCCTGTGCGGGGACCGGCCGCCCCTCGAATTCCTCCCTCCCCTCGACGGCGTCGGCCGCGGTGTCTGCGAGCGTGAAGGCTATATCGCTGCTCTCGTCGCCGATGAGTTGCATATTGTCCACCGAGGCCGAGGTCGCTTCCGCCGTCGCCTCGAAGCCCTCTACGTTCTGCGTGATCTGGTCGGCCAGCGCCCCGCCGTAGACGAAGTAGACCCCGCCCGTTCCACCGGTCGCGATCGAGAGCCTGTCACCCCCGCCCGGCGCCTGGCTGGCGCTGCAAGCCACCAGAATAAACAAAACGGTCAGCGCCACGACGACGCCCGGTACGGCCCGACCCAAACGGTGAGGGCCAGCAGGAACGATCCTCCGCATAATGAACTCCTCCTCGCACGTCGTCGGCATCACGGCCGGCGCTTCCCCTTATCCGGCACTATATGGTCGCCCCGAATCCCGGTCAAGCAGCCGAAGGGTCTGCGCTTGCGACGGCTCCGGTCCCGTGCCAGAATTGCCGGCGGGAACGCTCTTTGCGGGTGAGGGACACGACGCCAACCGTCCACGAGGAGGACGAATTCGATGAACTTCGACTATTCCGAAAAGGTGCAGAGGCTGCGGGAAGAGCTCATGCAGTTCATGGACGAGCACGTCTACCCGAACGAAAAGACCTACGCGGACCAGCACGCTTCGTTCGAGGACCGCTGGAGCATCCCCCCTATCATGGAGGAGCTCAAAGAGAAGGCGAAGGCGGCGGGGCTCTGGAACCTCTTCCTCCCCGACTCCGACCTCGGCGCGGGCCTCACCAACCTGGAGTACGCGCCGCTGTGCGAGATCATGGGCCGCAGTCCCATCGCTCCCGAGGTCTTCAACTGCAACGCCCCAGACACGGGCAACATGGAGGTCCTCGTGCGCTACGGGACGCCCGAGCAGCAAGAGAAGTGGCTCAAGCCCCTGCTGGAGGGCGAGATCCGCTCGTGCTTCTGTATGACCGAGCCCGACGTCGCGCGCACACTCTCCGTCTATGGCTACGACGACGCGCCGCACGGCCACGCGGAGATCTCCTTCAACGACGTCCGGGTCCCGGCCGAGAACATAATCTGGGACGAGGGCAAGGGCTTCGCCATCGCGCAGGGTCGCTTGGGCCCGGGCCGCATCCACCACTGCATGCGCCTCATCGGGGTCGCCGAGAGGGCGATCGAGCTGATGTGCGAGCGGGTCAAAGAACGCGAGGCGTTCGGCAAGCCGTTGGCGGAGCAAGGCGTCATCATGGAGTGGATCGCCGACTCGAGGATGGAGATCGAGCAATCCAGGCTCCTAACCCTCAACGCCGCTCACATGATGGACACGGTCGGCAACAAGGAGGCGAAGGCCGAGATCGCCATGATAAAGGTCGTCGCCCCGAACACGACCCTGCGCGTCCTCGACCGCGCCGTCCAGGCCTTCGGCGGGGCGGGCGTCGACGACGATTTCCCGCTCGCCAACTTCTGGGCCGCCTCCCGCACCCTGCGCCTCGCCGACGGCCCAGACGAGGTGCACCGTGTCGCGGTCGCGAAGCTGGAGCTGAAGAAGGAGCGCAAGGACACCCTGGTCACCGAAGAAGTGAAGGGTGGGTAGGGAGCCAGAAGAACGAGGCTTCGTCCTGCTCGGCATCAAGTACGAGGCCGCGGCTTTGGGCGGCGTGGACGAGGCAGGGCTCGCGAGGATAGAAGAGCAGATCCAGGCCGAGGCCGGCGATGATTCCTGGGCCACGCACCCGATGGTCGTCCGGGGCCGCAACGCCGTGCGCGCCGAACACGGTCTCGCCCCGCTCGGCGCGCCGCCACGAGAGCCCGCGAGGGCCACCAAACCCACCGGGCGTCCCCTCTGGCGCAGACTCTTCGGAAAGTAATAGGAGGGAGGGCCGTGCTCTACAAGAACTTCGCGACGCAGGAGGAGCTCGACGTCCAGTACGACCTGGAGAATACGGTGGAGGACATCTCCCTCTACGCGGATTTTTACGCGGAGGAGAGCGAGAAGGTCCGTGCGGAGTTCGAGCATCGCCTCGACGTGCCGTTCGGCCCGACGCTCGCCGAGCACCTCGACCTGTACCCGGCGCCGGGGGTGGAGCACCCCGCCGCCATCCTCGTCTACCTGCACGGCGGCTACTGGCGCTCGCGGACGAGCAAGGAGTTCGGCTTCGTCGCCCGTGGTCCGGCTTCGAGTGGTGTGGCGACCGTCGTGGTCAACTACGCCCTCTGTCCCGAGGTGACGATCGACGAGATCGTCCGCCAGGTCCGAGCCGCCCTGGCGTGGACCTACGCGAACGCCACGAGCTTCGGCGGCGACCCGGAGCGCATCCACGTCGCCGGGCATTCGGCGGGCGGACACCTCACGGCGACGCTACTCGAAACGGACTGGGAGAGCGACTACGGGTTGCCGGGGGACATCGTCAAAGGCGCCTGCGCCATCAGCGGCCTCTTCGACCTCGCGCCTTTTCCCTACACCTTTTTGCAACCGAAGCTCCAGCTAACCTGGGACCAGGTCTTGCGGAACAGCCCGATCCTGCACCTCCCCAACGAGGCGCCGCCGCTTCTCGTAGCCTACGGCGAAGACGAACCATCGGAACTGCGCCGCCAATCCGAAGACTTCTTCGCGGCCTGGAGAGCGAAGAGCCTGCCCGGGGATCTCCTGCCCTTGCCTGGCGAGAACCACTACGGCGTGATAGACGGCTTCCTCGACGCCGGGAGTCCCCTCTGCTCCGCGATCCTTAGAGGCATAAACACTCGGTAGCGGACATCGGTTTTCGGCGAATCTCCGGTAGAATCGAGTTCGCAGTAGATACACGAAGCTCTTGAAGGGGTGACTGGTTGGCGATTGAGGTTACGGGCGGGGTCCTCGTAAACGAGCGAGGCACGGTGGTCACCTACCGCCAGAAGTGCGAGAAATGCGGCTACGTCTACGACTACAACAAGACCACCATCGTCCCCGCCTACTCGACCCGGAGCGCCCGCAACTTCACCTGCCCCGAGTGCGGCAACTATCAAGAAGTCTCAATGCGGCACTACAAGTAGGAAAGGCTCCGAAACCTCGTGCTTCGCAGCGGCGTATGGTCTACAGGGACCGCTCGGCGAGGGTCGCCTTCCACGCGCTACAGTCCCTCTGGTATCAACTCGCCTGGTTGGTGATCGTCACCGTCGGATGGACCGTCGCGGGCATCCTCACGGCGGTCCTGATCGGCTTCCTCCTCTTCCCGGTGATGCTCTTGCTGACCATGGTTCCCTTCGTCCACGCCGCCTACGCCGCCTACAAGGTCAGCCAGGGCACGGACTACCGCTACCTGCAGCTCTTCGAGTCTTCCAAGTCAACTCTCTAACAGCTACCCCAAACAACCCAACCGCAGAGGGCGTCCGACGAGTTTTCCGGGCGCCCTCTCTCCTTACCCACAGTGTCTAGACAGCGCCCCCCGGAGCTTCCTCGCTCAGAAACAGAACTATTCTGTAAAGCTAGCTTGACAATCCGTACCTGACAAGTTAGCTTTACAGTATGAGGAACGAGATCCGGGCGCTAAGGACCGAGAGGGGGCTGTCGCAGGGGCGGTTGGCAGAGAAGCTCGGGGTATCTCGGCAGACTATAAACGCGATCGAGACCGGGCGGTACGTCCCGTCCCTGCCGCTGGGGATTGCGCTCGCCCGGTTCTTCGGCAAGCCCGTAGAGGAGGTCTTCCGTGCAGACGACGAACGCTAAGAAGTGGGCGGTGCCGCTGTTCTGCCTGTTTCTGGGCATCGCCTTTCTCGTGGTTTTCTGGATCGCCGGCAATCCCGGGGCCGGGGTGGGTCCGTTCGTGATCATGGTCGGTTACGGCGCCCTGCTCCTTTTCGGCGGGCGCAGCCAGATCATCAAGGTCCTGCGCGACCAGCCCTCCGACGAACGCTACCGGATGTTCAACCTGCGTGCGAGCGTGTTCTCGTACTATCTCGTTATCGCGCTCGTGCTCGGAGGCTTCTTCTACGAGATAGCCCGAGGCCAGGACGGCAGCCCATACTCTCTGATCGGCGCCGTCGGCGGTATCGGCTATATAGCGGCCCTGATCGTGCTCCGCTGGCGCGCGTAGACTGGAGTAGAGGGGCCGAGGCTCTGGCCCCCCGGCGCGAGCTTAGAGGACGTCTCTAGCCGACTCCGGTAGCCCTGGCGGTAGCCTCCTGAGCAGCAGCGCCGAGTGCTCCTCGTCCACCTCGTAGTCTTCCGGCGCGAGCTCCAGCACGTCCGCCGCCTTGCGTGGGGAGTACTCCACCCAATCGTCGTCGAGCTGCCTGTAGGCCTTCAGCGCCGCCACGAAGCCGCCGTTGGATCCGGCACGGGTCCCACCGAGCTCGTCCCGGTACTCCTCGACGGAGTACACACGTATCTTCATGTCCTCCGTCGTCTCCAGGCCCATGCTCTTGTAGAACTCGCGCCGCGGCTCGCGGGACTCTACCCTCCCGGTGGAGCCGCCCTCGTCTTCGTCGGGTTCCGCGCCCGCGGGCGCGCCCGCGGTCCCCACCGCGCGCCCCGTCTCGCGCCGGGTACGGCGGTTGGTGACCATGATGTAGGCGGCGCCGCCCACGGCTACGGCGACCACTACTACCAAGATCAGCAACAAGAACGTGAACATCGTATCCAAACTCATGAGGTACCGATCCTTCTCCATCCGAACCGCGAGCCTATCAGCGCATCCACACGCTCGGATCTGCCGGTTTGTGTCCCCGATCTCGACGTTTTTGATAGCGGATCACAGCCGGCCAAGCAGAACGCGCACTACCGGGCAGCTACCCCAGAAGAGCGTCCAGGTCTTCCCCTCGCCGCAGCCTGTTGGCGGCGTTGTGAGCCTGGCGCGTGGTCTCGGGCAGCCGGTATCTCGTGCAGCACCCCACGACGAGGTCTACGGAGCTCGCCAGGTCTATGCGGTTGCCGACCGAGACGTAGACCGGGGAGACCCGGGGGCGGGTGCGCACGACCTTACCGACGACCTTTTTGCGGTAGACGAGGTCCGCTGTGTCTCCCTTCTCCGGGCCGGGCTCCTCGTGCTCGCCGACGAGCCGGCTCTTCGCGCACCCGACCGACGGCACGTCGAGAAAGAGCCCGAGGTGCGACGCGAGACCCAGGCCCCGCGGGTGGGCGCGCCCGTGCGCGTCGAAGATCACCGCGTCAACCTCCGACCGGACCTCCCGCAGCGCCCCGACGACCGGCGGTATCTCCCGGAAAGCCAACAACCCCGGCACGTACGGGAACGTCAACCGCGCCTCGTACCCCCGTACCTCGACCACCGAGAGGTCCGGAAAGGAGAGCACCACGACGGTCGCGTAACCCACATCCCCTTGCGTAGAGACGTCAGCCCCGGCCACGTAACGCACGCGCGAGAGGTCCAGAGGCGGCCCCTCGACGACGCGCGGCGCGAACTCCCCCTGCAACCGCCGCGCCTCGCCCGGCGAGAGAAGGGGTGTATGAAGCTCCGAAACCTTCACGCTACCATCGCTCCACGAATGACGAAAAGGGAAGCCAGCAAGAAGAGTAGGACACCGCGAAAAAACCGACCCGACCGACGAAATCTGGAGGGGGGAAACGTTCCGTCGGCCGGGGCTCGGTCAACCACAACTATACCCGTACCGTGTTACGGTGACTTTGCTCTGATGTTACGGTCTTATTACGCTCGGGAAACACTTTGATTACGGTTACCCGTTTTCCGGCTCGATTATACGGGACCAACGATATTTTGCTTAAAGTTAAACCTTCGGTCGAGAGTTAGGAGATCGAAGGTTTGGGAGGAGTTTTTCGGGGTCCTCTCATGAGACGGTGGCCTTTACGGTGTGGTAGCCGGTAGCGCCGGAGGGATGAGGGGCGGCTTCTTCTTCGGTCTGGGTCTCGCCTTCGCCGTCGGTAGCGCGGACCTTGAGGGTATATTCGCCGGGCTCGGCCTCCCAGTCGTAGACGTACAGGCGCCAGGTGTCTAGGGCGAGCTGGGTGGCGAGTTGGGCGTCGTTCCAGGTCTCGCCGTTGTCGGTGGAGACCTCGACGCGGTCGATGCCACGGTGTGGAGCCCAGGCGACGCCGCCGATCTGGACGGTGCCAGCGGAGAGGTTGTCGTCGTCTCCCACGGTATCGATGCGGGACTGGGTCTGGATCGGGCCTTCCTTCGCCCAGGAACGTTGGATCCAGTAGGCGTCGAAGTCCCAGTCCGTGAGCTCTATCTCGGTGAGCCACTTGGTGGCCGAGACGTAGCCGTAGAGGCCGGGAACGACGAGGCGGACCGGGTATCCGTGATCTAGGGGCAGTTCGCTCCCGTTCAGACCGAAGGCGACCAGGGCCTCGCGCCCGTCGAGCGCAATGTCCGTCTGGAAGCCGGCCGTCCAGCCGTCGACGCTCCGGCCTACGAGTTGCTCGGAGGCCTGCGAGATCTTGTCACGGCTCACGCCAGCCTCCGCCAGCACGTCCGAGAGCAAGACCCCGGTCCAGCGCCCGTTCGAGACCAAGCTGCCACCGACTTCGTTCGAGATACAGGAGAGCGTGACGTCCGACTCACGAGTCGGCAGCGAGATCAGGTCGTTGTAGCTAAGCTCGATCGGGTTGTCCACCTCGCCCATCACCTTCAGCGTCCAGCTCTCAGCGTCTATCCGGGGTGGGGTAATGACGGTGTCGATCAGATAGAAGTCCTCGGCCGGCGTGATAACGGGCGGCATGCCGGGCACGTCTATGGACGCCTCGGGGGGAGGGGTCGGCAGAGTCTCAGCCACGGAAGCGGCAGAGCCCGGGAGCTCCAGGGGAGCGGCAGTAGAAGTCTGCTGCGCGCTTCCACCACCAAGCAAACGCCCCGCGCCCCCGGCCGCCAGGCCCGCTACCGCCGCGCCGCCGCTGAGTAAGAGAAAGTTCCGGCGAGGTACCGCGATCCCACGTGTCGAATGCGCCTCTTTGGACCTCACGCCCACGGTGGAAGGCTCGCCTTCAGCCTCCGCCGTAGGTTCTTGTTGCGATACAGACTCCGAGGCTCGAAGCTCGGAAGCGCTCAACAAGAAACGGGCGACTACGCTACCGGCGTAGAGCGCTCCCACGATGGTGAGTATCGTAGGAACGGGAACGACGGACGGCTCGGTAAAGGAGGCGGCGAGAGCGACCACTGCCAGGACAACCACGCCCGCAAGAGCGAGAAGCCGGGACCTGAGGCTGAGGTACGCCAGAAAACCGGCGAGCGCCAGCGTCAAGAGTGTCGTGACCGTGATCAGGACCGGTATATCCGCCTTGCCCAAAGTTTCGACGGCTCTCGTCGCAAATTCGCCCGGCGTAAACTCTATGACCCGCTGGGCGACCGCCAGGAGCACCGACGGAACGGGCTGGTAGAGACCGTGTACCAGTTCCACGATGCCGAAAGCCACCACCATCCCCACGGCGCCCGCGACGAAACTTCTAAGCTTGGTGTTCATGTGCCCGCCCTCTACGTGTAGTTCAGCCACGATTCAGCCCTTCGACTGCTTCGAAACTAGTATACGAACTAGTTATTAACTGATTCTTACACGATTATTACGGTTGTGGTGGCGGGCCTGGATCATCGTCCGCGCCCGCGTTTTGCCATGTGTCCTAGCACACCCGCCTTTTGGTCTACAAAGTGTTACACAGGCTACGACGAGAACGAGTAAGACCACATACTCATCCGCAACAGCGAGCCTCTCTCCCTTCGAAGACGAGATACTAGAAGCGCTGGCGTTCACGAAGTTCTTCGATTGTCCCGAAAGAGGTTAGCCAACGGTCGGACCTGCGTCTCGTAGCGGCCGTGAGTGCCGGAACTACAAAGCTCCGGCCCTTTTACAATACGTCTACTCGCGACATGTAGCGAAAGGAGTTGACGTGTTCGGCTCTTTATCCCTGCCGGTCCTGATACTCGTCTTCGTCGGCGCGGCAACCGCGGTGTGGGTCGCGGGAGTGAAGCTCTCCAACACCACTGACGTGCTCTCGTCGCGCCTCGGGCTCGGCGAGGCGCTCGGTGGGTTAATCCTCCTGGCGATAGCCACGAACCTCCCCGAGATCGCTATTACCTCGAGTGCCGCCCTGAGTGACGACCTCGGCGTCGCGACCGGCAATATCCTCGGTGGTATCGCTATCCAGACCGTCGTACTCGTGGTCCTCGACGCCTTCGGCGTGCGGGGAGGGCGTTCGCTAACGTATCAGGCGGCCTCGCTCGTTCTGGTACTCGAGGGCGTGCTGGTGATCGCCGTGCTCACCGTCGCCATCATGGGCACCCAGATGCCCCCTTCGCTAATCTTTGAGCGCGTGGTGCCAGGAGGACTCCTGATCGCGGTGCTGTGGGTGGTCGGCCTGTTGATCTTGAACAGGGCCCGCAACGACCTGCCCTGGCAGGAGAAGGGCGATGCCCCAGAGGGCCAGGAAGCTCCCCGAGGACACTCGAAGGCACACAAAGAGCGGGAAGCGAGCAGCAAAGGGGTGAGCACGACGCGGGCGGCCGCCGTTTTCGGCGTTTCGTCCGTCGTCACGCTCGCGGCCGGCGTGGTGCTCGAGCGGAGCGGAGACGTCATAGCGAGCAAGGCGGGCATAAGCGGGGTTTTGTTCGGCTCGACCTTCCTCGCAGCCGCGACCGCTCTCCCAGAGATCTCGACCGGTCTCACGTCCGTCAGGCTGGGAGACTACAAGCTAGCGGTGAGCGACATCTTCGGCGGCAACGCTTTCCTACCCGTGTTGTTCCTGCTGGCGAGCGTGCTCTCCGGACAGGCCGTGTTGCCGCAAGCCCAGAGCACCGACATCTACCTGACGGGGCTCGGGATCTTGCTAACCGCCGTCTACGTTTGGGGGCTCATCCTCCGACCCGACCGCCGGTTCTTGCGTATGGGCATAGACTCGCTTGCGGTGCTCGTCCTCTACGCACTCGGGGTAGCAGGCCTGATCGCCGTGGCCTACGGGTAGAGCCGTGGGACACGATGCCGATCTCTTATCGTCTTCCGGGTAGTACGGGCCCCGAACATAGAACGATGAGGCCCACGTTATCTCAGGAGCCGTTGAGCAAAACGTAGACTATAAACGTCCCCGCGAGGGCCAGGCTCCCGGCCACGACCACCAGGTAGGCCGCCGCAGCAGGAGCAAAGTCGCCCGTAGAGATACCGCGCCGGCTGCGGAGAAACTGGATCGTCCCCATAACAAGCGTGAGACAACCGAGGACGGCCAGGGCGACCCCGAAGATGCCAGAAGCTCCAGCCGGACCTACCTGTGCCCCGATCCTCTCGACCACGAGCCCGAAAGAGATGAGGCTCACGCCGGTTCTGATCCAGGCGAGTAACGTCCGCTCGTTGGCCAGGTGCTCTCGCGCTTCTGTCCCCCCGGTACCTCCTCCGGACCCCTCTTCGGAGCTCATCGCGCGTTCACCTCCACCCTGTGCCAGGAGTTGATTGGTGTAGCTCTCGAACGTCCATATTCCTCCGGCAGTCGACGGCCGGGTTCGGAGTCCTGACCGGTTCTGTGGAAGTCACGCAGCTCTGCCGGTCCCGGAAGATCGTGGAAGGTGCTCGACAGACAACTCTACGAATACTCCCCCCTTGCCGCGGCACGGCGGTCTAAACGGCACAAGAACGCCACGGATTCTACGATACCCGGGCTTGCCGCGCCTTGACATGCTCGTCCTCGGGAGTTACAAAACGTGTTACAGGCTACGACGGGAACGAGTAAGGCCGCGCGTTCATCCGCGAGAGCGAGCCGGGGAGTGGTGTGAAGCCCGGCGCGGAGAACGGCCTGAAGATCCTCCCCGAGCCGCCGACCGAAAGCGAAGGGCGCGGAAGGCCCAGGCGTTAGTAAGACCGGCCGGGTCCGCCCGTTACAGCGCGAGAAGAGCGGCCCGGAGATGGATGCTATATCCTGGGCAAGTGGGGTGGTACCGCGAGGGTCTTGACGGGCTCCCGTCCCTACGGTGGAGTGTGGTTCGCTCCCTCCGCCGGGGACGGGAGTTTTTGCGTGAGGAGGCTCATATATGGCGTTCGAGCAGGTGAGATCCCAGGTCGATTTCCCCAAAGTCGAGGGGGAGATACTAGAGCTGTGGGACGGGATCGGGGCGTTCGAGAAGTCGGTCGAGCGGCGTCCGGAGGACAACCCTTTCGTCTTCTACGAGGGTCCGCCGACGGCCAACGGTCGCCCGGGGTTCCACCACGCGTTGGCGAGGGCGTTTAAAGACCTGATCCCACGCTACAAAACCATGCGTGGGTATCGGGTCGAGCGCAAGGGCGGCTGGGACTGCCACGGCCTCCCCGTCGAGCTCCAGGTCGAGAAGGAGCTCGGCCTCTCCGGCAAGAACGACGTCGAAGAGTACGGCGTCGAAGAGTTCAACCGCCTGTGCCGCGAGTCCGTATTCCGCTACGTCGAGGACTGGCGCGAGATGAGCGCCCGCCTCGGCTTCTGGGTGGACATGGACAACGCTTACTGGACCCTCGATAACTCCTACATCGAGAGCGTCTGGTGGGCCCTCAAGAACCTGTACGAGAGAGATTTACTCTACGAGGGCTACAAAGTTACCGCCCACTGTCCCCGTGACCAGACCTCCCTCTCCTCCGCCGAGGTCGCCATGGGCTACGAGACCGTCACCGACCCGAGCATCTACGTCAAGCTGCCGCTGGTCGACGACGAGAACACCAGCCTCCTCATCTGGACCACGACCCCCTGGACCCTCATCTCCAACACCGCCGTCGCGGCGAATCCCGACGTCGAGTACGCAACCGTGGAAGTAGAGGGCGAGCGCCTGATCCTGGCGCGCGAGCTCGTAGAGAAGGTCCTGGGCGAGGGCGACCACGAGATACTTGAGACCGCGAAGGGCCGCGACCTCGAAGGCAAAAAGTACCGCCGCCCGTTCGACTACGTCCCCGTCGACGATTCCGAAACCCTCTTCACCGTCGTGCTCGGGGACTACGTGACCACGACCGAGGGGACGGGCCTCGTACACACCGCCCCGGCCTACGGCGAGGACGACGCCCGCACCGGCCGCCGCTACGGCCTGCCGACCCTCCACCCCGTAAAGCCCGACGGGAGCTTTGATGAGAGGGTCGGACCGTTCGCTGGCGTCTTCGTCAAGGAGGCCGACCCGGGGCTCGTCGAGGAGCTTAACGCGGAGGGCCTCCTCTTCCGCGCCGAGGAGTACGAGCACCCCTATCCCCACTGCTGGCGGTGCGGGACGCCGCTCCTCTACTATGCCAAGAGGGCCTGGTACGCGAGGACCACAGCGGTGCTCGACGACCTCTTGCGGGAGAACGAGAACATAAACTGGGTCCCCGAGCACATAAAGTGGGGCCGCTTCGGCGACTGGCTGCGCAACAACGTCGACTGGGCCCTCTCCCGCGAGCGCTACTGGGGGTCCGGTGTGAGGAGTGCGGCGAGGAGGCGACGCGCGTCCCGGAGGTCCTGGACGCGTGGTTCGACTCGGGGAGCATGCCGTTCGCCCAGCGGCATTACCCGTTCGACGAGACGCAAGAAGACTTCGAGCGCCACTTCCCGGCGGACTTCATCTCCGAGGGTGTCGACCAGACGCGGGGGTGGTTCTACTCCCTGCTGGCCGCCTCGACCATGCTCTTCGGCAGGAGCCCGTACAGGACGTGCATGGTGCTCGGGCACGTTCTGGACGCCGAGGGCAAGAAGATGAGCAAGAGCCGGGGGAACGTCATAGACCCGTGGGAGATCTTCTCCAAACAGGGCGCCGACGCCCTGCGCTGGGCGCTCTACACCGCCACGAGCCCCGGCAACCCCAGGCGCTTCAGCATAGACCAGGTAGACGACGCCGTTCGCAAACACATCCTCACCCTCTGGAACACCTACTCCTTCTTCGTCACCTACGCCAGGATAGACGGCTTCGACCCGAAGGAGGACTACGTCACACCGGGCGAACGGAGCCTCATGGACCGCTGGGCCCTGAGCGAGTTGCAGCTCACCACGAAGACCGTAACCGAACGGCTCGACGCCTACGACGTAACGGCGGCCGGGCGCTCTTTGGGCGAGTTCGTCGACGAGCTCTCCAACTGGTACGTCAGGCGCAGCCGCAGGAGGTTCTGGAAGGGCGAGGACGACCTGGACAAGAAGGCCGCCCACTCGACCCTCTACGAGTGCCTCGTCGCCATCGCCAAGCTCAGCGCCCCCTTCACCCCGTTCATAGCCGAGGCTCTCTACCAGAACCTCGTCGTGAACGCGGACGCCGCGGCGCCCGAGAGCGTCCACCTCGCCGACTGGCCGGAGGTGGACGAGGCACTGGTGGACGAGAAGCTCTCGAGGGACATGGCGGCGGCACGCCGGGTCGTGGCTTTAGGACGCGCGGCGCGCAACGTGGCGGCGATAAAGACCCGCCAGCCCCTGCGCGAGGTCGTCGTGGTACCGGAGGCCGCGGACGGAGCCCCGGAGTTCCGGGAGGGCGTCGAGAGCCTCAGAGACATAGTGCTCGACGAGCTGAACGTCAAGGAGCTGCGTTTCGGGGAGGCAGAGGATGTTCTGGCATACGACCTGAAACCGAACCTTAGCGTCGTGGGGCCGAAGTACGGGAAGCTGGTGCCGGAGCTGCGCCGGGCGCTCGCGGAGGCGCCGGCCGAGGTCGGGGCGCGGGCCGCGGCGGGAGAGGAGATCCCGGTAAACGTAGATGGGCGGGAGGTCGTGCTAAGCCCCGAGGAGCTGCTCGTCGAGCCCAGGGAGAGGCCCGGATACGCGCTCGTGCGCGAGGGGGAGCTCGCGGTAGCCCTCAGCACGGAGCTGGACGAGGAGTTGATCGACGAGGGCCTGGTGCGGGAGCTCGTCCACAGGGTACAGAACCTCAGGCGCGAGAGGGGGTTCGAGATCGAGGAGACCATCTCCGTCACGCTCGGCGGGAGCCCCAGGATCGTCAACCTCCTCAAAGGCTCCTGGGGCGATTACTTCAAGTCCGAGGTGCTCGCCCGGGAGCTCACGCTCGACGGCGAATCGGGGGACGGCGCAGCGGTCTCCGGCGGCTTGTCCGTCGACGGGGAGGAGCTGTGGGTGGCCCTGGAGCGGCTCGGCAAGGTCGGTTCGGGGTAAAGGAGCGCCGAAAACGGGTATAGTGTGGGCCTAGGAAGCTGTCGGAAAGAGGGAGGTCCAGATTGTTCGGAAGAAAGTCCCGGGCGGAGAAGCTGAAAAAAGAGGCCCGGAACAGGTCGCTCGTCTCCGGTCTTTCGCTGGCCGCCGCGTTTAGTGGGGCGCGGCCCGTCGCCGAGAGGCTGCTCTACGACGACGACCTGAGGGATAACATCCGCACGCTCCTCGAGTCGGCCCGCAAGATACTGGACGAGGTCTCCGACGAAGAGCCGACGGAGATCGTCACGAAGCTCTGGGACGACCCCAAGCTCCGCAAGGAGGTCGAATCGGCTGTCGAAGCGGTTCAGGAAGGGACCCGACGTATACAGGGCCGCAGGGTCCGCGGCGGCGGCCGTTCCGGGAAGTTCCTGCTGCTCCTGCTGCTCGCCGGTGCGGCCTTCCTCTTCCTCAGCCCGCAGACCGGCTCCGAGGCGCGTAGGATCGCGGGCGACATCTACGGCTCCCTGCGTTCCGGAACCGGAAGCTAGCGACGCGCTGGCGGAAGCTTCACCGGGGATGCCCGTCTGAGAGAAAACGCGAAGACCGGGCAG
>JAIVIG010000506.1 GCA_020200675.1 Actinomycetota bacterium | reverse complement strand
GCCTAAGACGGCTGAGTGGTAGACCATAAAGACGGTAGACGTAACTACTCACGCTATACACTAAGAGGAAGGGAGCAGAAGAAATGACTAACCTCAGATCTGGCGACGAGGCGATAGCTTTCGAACTACCCGGGGTGGACGATCAGCACCACGCTCTCAAGGACTACGCGGATAAGGAGGCCGTGGCGCTCATCTTCACCTGCAACCACTGCCCCTACGCCCGGGCGTGGGAGGATCGTATAGTCCAGACTCAGGCTGACTACGCCGACAGGGGTGTGCAGGTAATAGCCATCAGCGCTAACGACCCAGAAAAGTACCCAGCCGATAGCTTCCCCAGGATGAAGGAGCGTGCGCAAGAGAAGGGGTTTAACTTCCCTTACCTCTTCGACGAGTCGCAGGAGGTAGCTCGGGCGTACGGGGCGAAGCGCACCCCCGAAGTGTTCCTCTTCGGGAAAGATGGCACGCTACTCTACCACGGCACCGTCGACGACAACTACGAAGATCCAGGAGCCGTGAAGAACCACTATCTCAGAGATGCTCTCGCTGCGGCCCTGGCTGACGAAGAACCCCCAGTTGCTGAGACCCGACCGATCGGCTGCACGATCAAGTGGAGGTAAAAACCGAAGACGATCGTTCCCTTAACGAGGCGTATTCCACGTTGTTTTGCGAGTACGAAGCTTTGTGGTCTCCGTCTACCTAACAAATGCCTCGGTACCCTCTCCCCTACTCTCAACTCAGCCGAGGGCCGCCTCGGGAGGACGCCCCTATGCACGAGTCTACCAACGGCCCCACATTTTGGTCCGCACGGCTTCTACTATCGGCGCCCTCGGTCTCTGCGTACAATGCGCGGGCATGAGGGCTCACGATCTCCGAAGGTTCCAAGAGGACCACGCCAGCTCGGTAGCGTGGGCCAAAAGCCTTCTGGACTCGGGAGGGTTCTGTGTATTCGACTCGGAGACCACCGGCCTGAAACCTCCCGTGCAGTTCGTAGAGGTAGCGGTCGTGGACGCGGACGCAAGGACGCGCTTCGAAGGCACCGTTAGGCCTGTCTGTCGCATAGAGTCCGGCGCCACGCGTGTCCACGGCCACACCGCACGCAGCCTCGCCGGCTCGCCTCCCTTCATAGAGGTCTACCCCGACCTGTTGGAGGCCCTATACGGGAGAACGGTCATCGTCTACAACGCCTCCTACGACAGGAGAGTGTGGGACACGGCCGTCAGAAGTCTCGGAGCACGGGGAGCCCTCGCTGGGGAGCTGCCTGTGTGGGAGTGTGCCATGAGACGCTACGCAGCCTATATAGGCGAGACTTCGAAGCGGGGCGGGTACCGCTCCCAGAAGCTGACCGGAGGTGACCACAGCGCTCTGGGCGACGCCCTGGCGACGTTGCGACTGATCGAGGAGATGGCTGCAGGACCAGGAGAAGAGTGAGGAGGAGCGGTTACCCTGGTGTGAATGAGTAGGAGCTATCTCAAAAAAGGTGGGCGGAATGTTCCGCCCGTTCGCGAAGAACCGCTATCAGCGCCTTTCTGCCTTTTTCCGAAGATCACGACGATCTGTATGTGTGAACCTGTTTGCTCAGATGACGTTTACGAGATGCGTACTCGCTCGTATCTCGATTGATAGCGTTTAGTAACCCCCTCGCAAGCTTAGTAAGGCTCCGGCCCGAACTCCTCGTCCGGGGAGGTTCCGTTCTTGTAGACCACTGCGTACTCCATCTTATAGGCGCGAGACGTGACCATCTCCCGAGCTACCTGATAATTGATGTAGGCTGTCTGATGATCCCGCTTGAGGTGGGACACGACCTGATCGCACAGCCTTCCGTCTTCGTCGGCCTCTAAGCGCTGGCCGCAACCGCAGAGCCACGAAGACCGCGAACGCGCACGTTTTGCGATGGACACGAAGCCCATCGCAAAACTCCTCGTGGTTAAAACGCAAGCTAATGTTGTATACTTCTTTTGGCCGTGGGGCCCGCATTGGCTCCTACGTCTACTGTCTGCCAGCGCCGTGAGCGTCGGACTCTAGACCAACGCAACCTCCGGGTTGTAGCTCGACCTCAACTAATCTAGCATCGCTCACCGGACGCTCGTGTCCATGGAGATCGAGGCGGCGAAGAAGACTCAGCATAGGTCTGTTCCCACGCATTACCAACCCATAGAGGCACCGAGATTCCCTAGTACGTGCAACCACGATAAGTTGGCGAGTCATGCCCAGACCGAGCCCGTGTTCTGATCGCCCTGACCCTCCTCTATGAGTAGCAGCACGAGTGCCTAGTACAGTGGCGTCCTCGTGATGTACGGTGGCGTCGCGGTCGAGCACAATGAGGGTGATATCAAGAAGGTAGAGACCTGGCTCAAGAAGGCCATGATCGACGGGATAAATTAAGTGCTCAACGCTCCCGAGGCTGAAGGTCCCCGCGTGCCGGTCGAGGTGGAGGTCGAGTGCCGTAAGCAAAGTATATCGTAGAAGATTTAGGTTTCACATGATCTTCAGTTGACCCTGGTGTTGGATGGGAGTAGCCTGCAATCCTCGTTATTTGGAGGCGTGGGGTCTCTGGGAGAGGAGGAGTATGGAGAGGGTTATGGGCTTTGATCGGGATGCTTCGCCGGGGCAGGAGGCGGTGATCCGGGCGCTCGATAACTGCTATGACCCGTGCTGCCGGGACCGCAAGATAAGCGTCGTGGACATGGGTCTGATCGAGTCTATCGACATCCGAAATCGGGACGTGAAGATAGAGATGGTCCTCACTACCGGCTGGTGCCCGTTCGCCTCGCGCCTCCTGGAGATGGTCGAGGAGGAGGTAGGCGGGCTGCCGGAGGTTGAAAGTGTGAAGGTCGAGGTCGTCTGGCACCCGACATGGACGCCGGAGAGGATGAACGCGGGGGCGCGGGAGAAGCTGCGACTGCCACTGGAGAAGTTGGCGCCCTTGCGCGAAGCGCGTTTGCGCGAGGCGCGGCTGAGAGGAGAGAATACATGATCAAGGACGACGTGCTGGTCTTCGACTGCGTGGCCCACCCGTTCAACTTCGACCCATCCAACGCCCTCGGAAACGCCGGTGAGCTGTTCCGCCAACACCTGTTTGCCTTTCACAACGTCCTCACCCCCGAGAACGAGCCGAAGCTCTCGGCGGACGAGTTCCTGAAGGAGTGGAGCACGGCGGAGATCGCACGTATGGTCTTCGAGGAGTCGGATACGGACATGCTCGTCGCCATGCCGCTGCCGCTAACGGACCTCTTTAAGGACGGTCTCTCACCGTGGGAGCGGTGCGTGGAGCTCGCGCAGGAGAACCCGGACCGGACGGTCTTCTGGGGGACAGTCAATCCGCTGGAGGGCAAGAAGGCGCTTGACGAGATGGAGGTGCAGGTCAAGGAGTACGGGGCGAAGGCGTTCAAATTCTACAACGTCCGCTACGACTACGGTGAGCCCTTCCCCTGGCGAATGGACGACCCGAAGATCGCTTTCCCCGTCTACGAGAAGGCGCAGGAGCTCGGGATAAACCTCATAGGGGTCCACAAGGGCGTTCCTCTGGGCCCGCAGCCGATAGAGGCAACCCAGACCTGGGACATGGACGGGGCGGCGGCCAACTTCCCGGACATCAACTTCGTGATCTTCCACGTAGGGCTGCCGTTCATAGACGAGACCTGCTGGCAGCTCGTACGCTACCCCAACCTGTACGCCTCGATAGCGGCCACCATCAACTTCGTGGTCCGCTCCCCGAGGCAGTTCGCGGAGTGGATCGGCAAGCTCATGTTCTGGTGCGGGGAGGACAAGATCATCTACGGCTCAGAGACCCCGATCTGGCACCCGAAGTGGGCCTTGGATGCCTTTTGGAACTTCGAGATTCCACAGGACATGGTCGAAGGCTACGGCTACCCACCGCTCACCGAACTGGCGAAGCGCAAGATCCTGGGTGAAAACCTCCTCCGTCTCTCGGGTATGGACGTGGAGGAGACGCGCCAGAAGCTCGCCAAAGCTTCATAACCGGGGAAAGGGCAAGCACCCTACCATCGGCGAGGCGCCCCTGTTTGTGCTTGGTAGGTGAGGTTCTCCAAGGC
>JAIVIG010000505.1 GCA_020200675.1 Actinomycetota bacterium | reverse complement strand
GGGTAGTGGACGCCGAGGTAGATGCGCGAGAGGGCGACGAGGAAGCCCGAGAGGACGAGGGCAGGCGCGAAGGCCGGGTAGATGGCGGAGAGGGTTATGGCGCCGGCGGCGGCGGCCGCGGAGTGCCCGGAGGGGAAGGAGCTCGAGGAGGGCGTCCTTATGAGAGGGGCTATCTCGGTGTCGGAGATAAACGGACGGGCGCGGTTGAAGAGGAACTTGGCGACCTCGGCGACCACCCAGGAGACCGCGACGGCGGTCCAGGGCACGAGGAGGTCGTACGTTTCGAAGCCGGTCGCGAGGTAGGTCAGGAAAGCGAACACGCCCCACAGTGCGCCCGCCCTCCCCGCGACGGTGAGGGCGCGCATGATCGGGGTCAACGGCGTCCACTTTACGTGGAATATCACCCGGAACAACGCCCGGTCCGCGTCTCGAATCCTAAGTACGAGTCTCTTCAAAGCCGTTCCTTATCGAATAGACCGCTAAAACCACGACATTCTAGACCGGGGTCTGCGTAGCGGCAATCGGCGCGGGGCTGGCGCCGCGGGTTCAGGAGCCTTCGCTCTCCTGGCCTTCGCCGGTGTAACCGGAGAGGCGGGTCTTCTTGTCGGATCCGGCAACCTGCCCGTAGTTGAGCAGCGCGACCAGGAAGACTCCTCCGATGGTGTTCCCGAGCGTGGCCGGCGCCAGGAAACCGCCCAGGTACTCCGAAAAGGAGACCTCGCCGGCGAAGACGCTTATCAAGACCTCCGTGGAGCCGGCTATGCAGTGGATCAGACCGCCCGCGGGGATGAGGAAGGCCAGCACGTAGATGACGACCGCCTGGGAGATGGTGTCCCTGGAGGCGGCCACCAGCCAGGCCATGAGCGCCACCAACCAGCCACCGACGACGGCCTTGAGGGTCGCGTTCCAGAACCCGTGATCCAACTTCCCCGCGACCTCGTCGAAGAGGACCTGCAAGGCAGGGGGCGGCAGCACCTCCCCGTAAACCACCGTGGCGGCGAACAGTATCGCGCCGACGACGTTGGCGACGAAGATGACCACCCAGAGCCGGAGCATGTTCCACAGACCGCCGAAGTCGGTGAGCACCACGGCCACCGGGGTGACGGTGTTCTCGGTGTAGAGCTGCGAGCGGCCCAGGATGACTATGAGGAAACCTATCGGGTACAGCAGCGCCGCCGCGAGCCCCACGCCGCCGGTCAGAGACCCGACCACCCCCAGGGCCACCGCGGAGAAAGAGATGTTCAGCCCGGCCGCCAGACCGCTGAGCGCGAGCCCCGCGCTAGCGCGGCTCAGTTCCTCCCGTCCGTCCTCGACGACCGTCTCGAGTATCTCCCCGGCCTTTTTGAGGTCTCCCACTCTAGATCTCTCCTTCTGGGTGGTACAAGATAAAGTACCTAATTACCCCAAGGCCCGCGAAAATATCAGCAAAAAGCCTCGTCCCTACCGCTCGCGTTCTCCCATGTAGAATGAGTCCGGCAAAAAGATCGCATAGAAGGAGCGTAAGAGACGTGGATCGAGAGATCGTCAGAAGGATAGCGGACGAGGCCCGCGAGGAGGAAGCCAACCTCGTAGTCTGGGACAAGAGAGACACCTTCACCGTCGAACCGAAGGCCGAGGTCTCGGTCGAGGACGACTACCTCAAGGTGAAGATGGAGGACGGCAAGGCGACCGTCTACGTCGAGTACGACTCGATCTACAAACTCGTAGTCGAGAAGGAGCGCGCCGGCCGCACCGGCACCCGCGCCGGCTTCGGCGCGACCTTTAGCTAGCCGTCAGCTTTCAGCCATCAGCTCTCAGCCTCCCCCACGGTGCTCGGAACGTCGCGTGACGAGTCGATGACCCCCGGTCGGAGAGACCGCCAAGAAGAGGCTTCTCCGACCGGGGCAACTCCAATTCCAGTCCTGCCAGCATGAGGGCATGCCGAGCAGAAAGCCGTACCCAACCGATTTCTCCGACGAGGAGTGGTCCTTCGTCGCGCCGTATACCTCTCTCTCCCTTAGGCTTACCCTCCCGTAGGTTTGCGCCCGTTCTTACGCTCGATGTTCATTCAGCGGGCGAGCGGATCGTGCAGGTGCTCTCGGAGGATCATGCGGATAAGGGTCGTGTAACCCACGCCGCTCCTCGCAGCCCGCCGGCGGATGGCCTCGAGGTCCTCCTTCGGAAGCCGTATCGAGATCTGCTCCAGCTCCGGCCGTTCCACGAC
>JAIVIG010000235.1 GCA_020200675.1 Actinomycetota bacterium | reverse complement strand
CTTGTAGGAAGTTGCCTCGGCTAATGCCCTCGACGCGGAGGATTACCTCCTCGATCTCCACCTCCGGCTTAGGGTAGAGGTTTCCGAGCTGGCGCCCAACCATCATGCGGACCAGCCTGTCCTCGTCCAACTCTCCGGTAGGCATGGTGGAGACGATTTGGCCGTCTCTCATCACGGTCACCCGGTCAGTGATACGGAAGATCTCGTCGAGCTTGTGGGAGATATAGAGGATGGCTATGCCCCGCGAGGCGAGGTCCCGTATAACCCCGAAGAGCTCTTCGATCTCCTTCTCCGCGAGCGTGGCCGTTGGCTCGTCCATGATGACTACCTTCGCGTCTATGGCGAGCGCTTTGGCGATCTCCACCCGCTGCTGCTGGGCCACTGTTAGGCTTGAGACCAGACGTCCCGGGTCTACCTCTAGCCCCACCCGTCTGAGCAACTCTATCGCCTCCTCCTTCTCCCTGCCGCGGTTGATAAACCCCGCGCGCGCGGGCTCATGCCCCAAGAAGAGGTTTTCAGCCACCGAGAGGTGCGAAGCGAGCGCGAACTCCTGATAGACCATCGCCACGCCGAGGGACTGGGCGTGTCCGGGACCGCGGAATGCCACCGTCTCGCCAGAGATCTCCACCTCCCCCGCCGTGGGACGCTCCACCTGCGAGAGGAGCTTCATAAGGGTGGACTTGCCGGCCCCGTTCTCCCCGGCCACCGCGTGAACCTCCCCGGGTAGGATCTCCAGATCCACCCCGTTCACGGCCAGTACGCCGGGAAACTCCTTCGAGACGCCCCGCAACCGGACGACCGGATCTTTTTTCCTGTCTCCCTTCTCAGGAGACGACACTTCTTCCCCCTTTCCGCGGCTCGTCTCACAACGCGCGTCAACCGCGATGCCTTTCGTTGCCCCTTCCGGGCAGGTTCTGTAGACTGGCAAGGAAGAAAGATACGAGTTCCAGGGGTGGGGCATGGGGAGCAAGCTGCGGGTTCTGTTGGTTGGCGGACCGATGTACGATCCTCTGTACTCGCGTCTTTCGGACTTCGAGGAGCAAGAGGGCATAACTGTTGAAGTGGCAGCAAGCCTGCCACATCCGGAGCTGAATGACCGCGTGGAGGAGGAGTTCAGCTCAGAGGAAGCCTCCTACGATCTCATCTCCACTCACGTCAAGTACGCACCCAGCCAGGCTCAGTGGCTCTCACCTTTGGACGAGGATCTCGACGAAGGGGACCTCCAGCACTTCTCACCCCTGACGCTCGAGTTGGCGCGCATAGACGACAGCCTCTACGGCGTACCGCGCATGTTGGATGTGAAGCTGCTCCTCTACCGCACGGATCTCCTCTCTAGTCCTCCCGCCTCCTGGGAGGAGCTACTGGAAGAGGCCGCGCGCTTGCGGTTCGGCGAGACGTACGGGTTCGTCTTCCCCGGCAAAGAGTCTGGCCTCTTCGGCCACTTTTTCGAGCTTCACGCCATGGCCGGGGGGCAGATGTTCGAAGGCGAAGGTCCCCCAGTGCCACGCTTGAACGATGAGGCCGGCCGCTGGGCTCTGGGTCTTCTCAAAGAGCTCTACGAGCGGGCCGCACCCGAGGAGACGCCCGAGTGGCACTATGACGAGGTCGCTGCGTGCTTCCGGGAGGGCAGGGCCGCCATATCTACCGACTGGCCTGGGGGGTTCTACACGTACGAGGATGAAGGGAGTGCGGTAGCTGGTCGGTTCGACCTCGCCCTCTATCCGGAGGGTAGGGCCGGCCGCTTTATCTACGCTGGCTGCCACACCTTCGCGATCCCGAACACCGTGCGTGACCGTCCTGCAGCGCTAGCTCTCCTGCGCTTTTTAACCTCGCGCGAATCGCAGGCTCGCGAAGCCCGTCTCGGCACCCTGCCCGCACGCGAAGACTCTGTAGAGGACGCGCGATCCGCGGACCCCGAAGGTTCGCAGGCCGCTCGGCGCTGGAGCCTACTCGACGAGGCTAAGGAATCAGTCCTGATCCCGCCTAAGCATCCGAATTATCCGGTGGTCGAAGACGCCATCTGGCAAGGCATCCGTGAAGCGCTCTTGGGCCACAAGGATATAAAGGAAGCCTTGCGACAGACCGAAGCCACAGCGAGTCGGGCCGCAGAGGGCACCCGATGAAAGAAAGGACGCAGGCTGTGCGAAGACATCGCCGGGCGAGTAAGAGTTTCTGCCTGCGCGTGGCCCTCTACGGCGCGTGTCTCTGGTCCTAGAGCCTCTGCATTCGGGCCTCCAAAACCTCTTCGAGAGCCGCGTGTCCCTTTCAGTTGTTTCTTCGGGACAATGCCGAGAAGCTATTCTCAGCGTGAGCGCCCTCCGGCCTCGGACGAGCCGGTAGTGGTTGCAGAAGACTATTCTTAACTCTCGAACACCTCGTCGAAGACCTCCGCCAAGGTACGGGGCGGAGTCTCTAGGGTCTGCGTCCTAGCGTGTCGGTCTTGTAGAGCGAAGGCCCGCTTGAGGGTCTCCTCTACCTTGGGTACGCCAGCGGATATCAGGCCCCGCGCGTGTTGGAGAGTAGAAGAGGAGGAGCGTAGGAGCCTTCTCGTCCGTCTGATGCTCCAGGGCCCAATGAACGCGCAGAGTCCTACGGTCCTCGATCTTTACCGCCCGAAGGAGACCAGAGCTGGGACAGGATTGTCTACAAGATCGTGAGAAATTAGACATGAGGAGTGTGTAGCCCTCCTCCACAGTACGCCGCCGACGGTTCTTAGTCTGTGGCCCGCTGTTAAAGTAGCCCATCATGCCAGAATAAACGTCCGATCCTTCTAAATCTTTAAGCTGCGTCGCGGACCTTCGCTCATGTCTACTAGCTGTCTTACTCGATGGTGTCGTACTATGCGGCCCAGCTCTGGAGGATCTCGGCTACATGGTCATCCGTTTCGGCCACCAGGACAACTGGGAGAAGATAGTGGACGAGTACCCTTACATCTTTCGGAGTGAAGCATGAGCTACGCCGTAGGATCTCTCCTCAAGGCTCGCGCACGGTCCGCTGGACGAACTCTGGGAGCCGGAGGTACTACTTCTTATTGCGTTTTTGGGTGGGCTCGTGGCCGTCGTGGTATGG
>JAIVIG010000035.1 GCA_020200675.1 Actinomycetota bacterium | reverse complement strand
ACGGTACAACTCCTCCAGCGCAGCGAGTTGGTTGGGGGTAAGCGCAGGGATCTCGATCGGTCTCATGGGCTCCTCCTCTAGCCCACAGCTTACTCCCCTCAGAACTTATCTGTTTGTACTTAGAGGGCGTGCTGGACGAAGAGGTGCAGGCGCAGAGGAGCCTGCAGGGCGCGAGGTCTCAGGAGACCACCCAGGTTCTCGGACGGACCCAGACCCTGATCCTCCTCGCTTTTGCGGTGGTTCTCGCAGCACTTGCGGCGATACTGTTCTTCGGTAGCGGCGTGGCGGCTCGCGTCGGGGGGTGGATGGGTTACCTCGCCCGGGAGACCGGGGAGGCGGCGGGTAGGTTGCGCCGCGGGGACGTTGGCGTGGAGAGGCGTCTGTTGCCGGTAGGCATCGCCCTCGTCGCACTGTTTTGGGTGGCGCAATCTGTCCTGCAAGCCTACGTTTTCGAGAGGGGAGGCTTTCTCGAGACGCTCTTCCCATTGCGGATCGAGGAGCTTTTGAACCGCGGGCTGGTCGCGGCGGCGCTCGTAGCCTTCCTAGCCTATGTCCAGTTCGTCGTAAACCGGCGCAGGCAGGAGGAGTGGCGCAAGCAAGAAGACCGGCGCAGGCGAGAGAACGAGGCGCGGTTGCAGCTGGCGGCCGTCGTGGAGTCCTCGGATGATGCGATTATCGGCAGATCGTTGGACGGTGTCATTACAAGCTGGAACTCGGGCGCCGAGAAGCTCTACGGTTACACGGCCGAGGAGGTCGTGGGAGAATACGGATTCATCCTAGTCCCGCCTGAGCGCTCCAACGAGCTGCTAAAGGTCCTCGAGAAGTTGAGGCAGCGGGAGAGTGTCAAGACCCATGAGACCGTCCACATGGACAAGAACGGCAGGCTAATCGACGTCGCCTTGACCATCTCCCAGATCCGGGACTCCTCCGGCAACACAGTCGGCTACTCGACGATAGCCCGCGATATAACCGAGCGCAAGAAGGCGGAGGAAGCGCTGCAGGAGTCCGAGGAGAAGTACCGCATGCTCGTCGAGACCGTTCAGGAGGGGTTCGGGATTATCGACGCCCAGGAGAAGATAACCTACTGCAACGCTGCTTACGCCGCGATCTTCGAGGTTGCGCCCCAGGAGCTAGTCGGAAGGTCGCTGCTCGAGTTCGTGGACCAACAGGGGCAGAGGGAACTCCTGCGACAGAGGGCCTTGAGCGGGAACGGCGCCGGCGGTTCCTACGAGATCACCATAACCCCCAGGGGCGGCAAGAGAAAGCACCTCTCGGCCTCGGCGACCCCCGTTACGGACGCTGACGGGCACTTCCAGGGAGCGGTGCATGCAATCATCGACATCACCGAGCGCAAACGGGATGAGGAGCGGTTGGCGTACATGGCGCGCTACGACCACCTGACCGGGCTCGGAAACCGGGTGCTGTTTCATGACCGACTCGTCGAGGCCCTGGCCCGGGCCGATCGAAACAACAACCCTGTGGCGCTCATGTTTCTCGACCTCGACCGCTTCAAAGCTGTCAACGATACGCTGGGTCACGCTTCCGGCGACCTGCTGCTGAAGAACGTGGCGGAGCGCCTGCGTGGTTGCGTGCGGGAGGTCGACACCGTCGCCCGCATGGGGGGAGACGAATTCAGCATCATCCTCGAAGACCTCAGCGACGGGCAGGACGCCGCCCTCGTAGCACAGAAGATAATCGACGCTCTATCTCGAGTCATCGACCTCGACGGTCAAGAGGTCTTCGTGACCAACAGCATCGGCATCGCAACCAGTCCTCCGAGCCTGGGCGACGATCTGGTACGGGACGCTGACGTCGCCATGTACCATGCCAAGCAGTCGGGGCGCAACAACTACTAGTTCCACACACCGGAGATGAACGCCCAGGCCTTTGAGCGCCTTGCCCTGGAGAGCAGCATGCGAGGCGCCTTGGAGCGGAATGAGTTCGTGCTCCTCTACCAGCCCCAGGTGGACCTGAAGACCGGCTGGATCGTAGGCGCCGAAGTTCTACTCCGGTGGCGGCACCCGCGTGCGGGCCTGGTACCCCCGGCCGAGTTCATCCACGTGCTTGAGGAGAGCGGTCTCATAGTTCCCGTGGGAGAGTGGGTGTTGCGCGCCGCCTGCGCCCGGGCCAGAGCCTGGAGAGACGCCGACCTGCCTCCTTTACGCATAGCGGTAAATCTCTCTCCCCGCCAGTTCAAACAGCAGGATCTGGCGGACAGGCTCGCCCGGATTCTAGACGAAACCGGACTGGACCCGGGTTGCCTGGAGCTGGAACTCACCGAGAGCCTCCTCATGGAAGACATAAACTCAGCAGCGCTATGCTGAACGAGTTGAGAGTGTTCATGGGCCTCAAGCTCTCCATAGACGCCTTCGGCACCGGCTACTCCGCGCTCTCTTACCTGAAGCGTTTCCCGCTCGACACCTTGAAGATAGATCAGATGTTTGTCCGGGACCTCACTACCGACTCCGACGATGCGGCCATCGTAAGTACCATCATCGGTCTCGCGCACAACCTGCGCCTCAAGGTGATCGCCGAAGGCGTGGAGAACGAAGAGCAACTGGCCTACCTGCGTAAGCACGGCTGCGACCGGGTACAGGGCTACTACTGCGGCGAACCGCTGCCGGCCGAAGACTTCTCCGAGCTGCTCAAGAAGGGTAAGCCACTGCTGAGTGCTTCGGCGCGGGGCTAGCGATTACCCAACGGCACTATCCCTTACACCCTCGAAGCCTGGCACGGAGACCCCGATCAGGCAGTCGCGCGTTACGAGGCCGGCAAGCTTCTCCTCGCCCATGCCCTCCGTGCCGGGCGGACGCATCGGCAGGACGAGGTAGCGGACGTCTGCCGAGCTGTCGTGGACGACGACTTCGATGTCTTCGGGGATCTCCAGGCCGAACTCGCGCACGACGGCGCGGGGCTCGTTCACGGCGCGCGAGCGGTAATTGAAGCTCTTGTACCAGTCGGGCGGGCGGCCGAGGATGGCCCGCGGGTAGCAGGAGCAGAGGGTGCAGACGATGAGGTTGTGAACCTCGGGTGTGTTCTTGACCGTGACGAACTCGACGGGGCCGGAGGCGTCTATGCCGAGCTCCAGGGCGGCGGCTTTGGTGTCGGAGAGGAGAAGGGCCTTGAACCCGGGATCGACCCAGGCCCGGGCCACGAGCCTCGCTCCGTTGGCCGGCGAGCGGGCTTCCATGTACTCGATCTGCCGTCGCACGTCTTCTTCGGCCAGAATGCCTTTCTCGACGAGGAGTGCCTCGATGGCTCTGATGCGCGCGGCATGGCGTCCGGCCTCCGCGCTCGGCTTTACGCCCTCGTGGCCGTGCTCTTCGAGGTCGTGATGTGTGCCGCTCATCATTCCTCCCTTCGGTCGGAAGCGATCAGCTATCAGCCTTCAGCTATCAGCTTTTCGCCGGTGTGTACGGGCGTCGGATGGTTGTGCCGCAGATCTGCTGTAGCGTAGCTCCGATTCACACGTTTGGTCATCTCCTTCTGGTGCGACCCTGATCGTCCTCTAGCTGATGGCTGACAGCTGACGGCTGACTGCTTCTCAAGGCCGGTTCCAGCCAGTGCTCGTAAAGGTCCACGTAGAGGGCGTCCTGCGCCCGGCCCGCGTATCCGTCCCACAGGTCGGTCTGGCGAAAGCCGACCTTATAGAGCGGTTTTTCGGGCAGCCCGGATCCACCGTAGGCCAGGGACTCCGGGTTTTTGAACGCGCCGAGGACCCTCTCGATCCGGCCGGTCTTGCCCCTGACGTAGCCGGGGGTGCGGACGTGTCCGGGCCGCCCGTCGGCGCGTACCCGGACGCGGTCTCCCGGCTCGAACTTCGCGGGCGTCATCTCCATCTCTCCTCGAGCTCGGCGGCTTTTTGGTCTATCTCCTCGCGGGTGAGGATGCCTTTTTCGACGAGGAGTAGCTCGGTCGCGGCTATCCAACGTTCGTAGTAGCCGAGCTCTCTGTACCGCTTAGGGTCGAGGCTCTCCAGGGCTCGCCGGTGTTCGTCGGTCGTTTTGATGCCCTTCTTGTCCAGGGCGATGGTGACGGCGTCCGCGAGGCGCTCCCAGTCCTCCGTCTCGTGCTGGCTCTTGTCTATGGGGCCCGCACCGGGCGAACCGCCGAGGTCGTGCACCCCCGTCATACGCATCCTCCTCCCGCCGGTAGTACGGGGTTGTATACCAAACTACGGAGTCGGGCTCAATTCCGGGGGTAGAAAGCCGCCATAAATGGTAGGATCTTGCGAAGGAACGGGTAAGGAGAACGAAGCATGATACCCAGAGACGACGCGGACAAGGTCAACGAGGCCGTCGAGAGGATGGCGCAGACGATGTGGGGCTCCTACGAGACGGCCATGGAGAACACCGCCGCGGTGCGGGAGTCCAACTCCCGGTTTGTTCGGAACCTCTTCGAGAGCAACCTGGAGTTGCTCAGGGCCCAGGCCGAGATCCAGGCGGAGCTCAACTGCCACACGATGCAGAGCCTGGCGGACCAGATCCGGAAGCATCGGGAAGCCCTTCTGGAGCTGTCCCGGGAGTCGCTGCACGCCTACGACGGCTTCGTCGACTCCCTCTCCTCGTACTATGAAGAGGTCTCCAAAGAGGCCGAAAGATCCGGTGATTAGCTGGGGATTTGGCGACCCTGACGCGCGACTCGTACTCGGGGGGTACGCTCTCCCTTGCGCAAAGTAGCTTGAAGGCCGCCCCGATCCTTTTTAGACTAGGCATCGCGACGAAAGCCAAAACGAAAGACGAAACAGCACAAAATCGTGAGAGAGAAACCAGAACCGGAAGACGACATGCCCGGACCGGCCCGCGGGAAACCCACGGGGGTCAAGCCGCAGGCGGCCGGGGTACTGCGCCGCAACGACCTCGAGAGCTGGACCAAACCCGGTCCCTCCCTCTACCCTCACCAGTGGAGCTGGGACAGCGCCTTCATAGCCCTCGGTCTCGCCCACCTGGACAACCGGCGCGCCGCGCGAGAGCTCGAGACCCTCTTCGCCAGCCAGTGGGCTACCGGCAAGGTGCCCCACATCGTCTTCAACCCCGACGCCCCTCCCCAGAGCTACTTCCCCGACGAGGAGCGCTGGAGCTCCGCGGCCCTCTCCAAGGACGCTCCCTCCTCTCCGCACACCAGCGGGCTGTGCCAGCCCCCCATCCACGCCATCGCCGTGCTGCGCATCTGGCAGACCGCTCGGGGCAAGGACGAGCGCCGGATCGAACTCGCACGCTCCTTCCTGCGCGACTCCTACCCGCGCCTTTTGGCCTGGCACCTGTACCTCACCACCGCCCGTGACCCGGAAGGGTCGGGGCTGGTCACGGTCTACCACCCCTGGGAGTCGGGCACCGACAACTCCCCGAGGTGGGACGCCACCCTGGAGGGGATCGAGGTCGGGGAGCTGCCACCCTACACCCGCCACGACCTAAAGCACGTCTCGGACCCCTCCCACCGGCCGTCGGACGAGGAGTACGATCTGTACCTGTGGCTCTTGGAGCTCCTCAAGGAGGCACGCTACGACGAGGCGACGATCTACGAGTCGCACCCGTTTTTGGTCAAGGACGTGCTCTTCAGCGCGATCCTGGTCGCCGCCAACGAGGCTTTACTAGAGATAGCCGAGGCCGTGGGCGCGCCCGACGACGAACGCACCCTGATAGAGGGCTGGGTAGAGCGGGGACGCGAGAGCCTCGACGAACGCTGGGATCCAGAGCTAAGGCTGTGCCTGGACTACGACCTCAGGGCGGGGGAGTCCGTGCGGGTACGTACCGTCGCCGGCTTCGCGCCCCTGATCGCCGGGGGCTTGGGCGAAGAGCGGCTCGCGGACCTCCTGGGCACGCTCGACTCTTTGTCGTTTTGTGGCAACCCTAGGCTTAGGTGGCCGGTTCCTCCGAGCACGAGCCCCGAGGAGCCGGGGTTTCACCCGCGCAGCTACTGGCGGGGGCCCACTTGGCCGGTGGCGAACTGGCTGTTGTGGTGGGCGCTAGTGCGCGTTGGTAAGCCCGAGAGGGCGGAGGGGCTCCGGCAAGCGAGCCTGGAGCAGCTGGCCAGCGGGGGCTTCGCGGAGTACTTCGAGCCGTTCACCGGCGAGCCTCTGGGTTCGCCCGACCAGTCCTGGACCGCCGCCGTCGCCCTGGACTTCCTCGCCGCCGGAAGCGGCTAGACGAAAGAGGCGAGCCGCACGGGGCTCGCCGGAGATGGATACGAGTTTTGGCCGGCCAGTCTCTGGTGGTGGCTACTGCTCCCGGCTTCCGGCGAGGACTTCGGCCATCGGCGGGCGCTCTACGAGCTCCTCGACGTGCTCGCGCAGCTCGAGACCCTCGGGGGTCGCTGCGGCGTGCAGGTAGTCGCTGAACTGGAAAAGGAAGTCGGGCGATGAGGGATCTCGCACCTGCCGCAGACGACCGTCCTGCCTCAGCCTACGCGCCACGGCGCGCAGGACCGAGTAGCTCATCTTCCCGAGGTCGAAGAGGGGCTGGTGGCGGTTCTGGCGGGTGCCGAGGTCCACCTGCGCCATGGCGCCGAGGCCCACCTTCTTGTAGACGTCGATCATGATCCCCGTCTCCACCGCGTAGCCGGTGAGGAACGGTATGGATGCGAAGAGCTCTTTGTCGGCGACGAACTCGCCCGCCAGGGGCTGCACGAAGCCGGTCAGTTCGGGGTAGAAGAGGTTGAAGAGGGGCTTGGTGGTCAGCTCGGTAACGCGCCCTCCGCCGTCCTGCTGGACGGTTTCGTTGCTCTTGAACGGACGCCGGAAAGCCCCCTTTACGAAGCGCACTCCGGGCACGTCGATGATGGGGCCCAGAGTACCGTAGACGAACTGGGGCTTGAAGTCCTTCGTGTCCGCGTCGGCGAACATCACGAGGTCACCCCGCGCTATCGAGAGGCTCCTCCACATCGCGTCGCCCTTGCCGTGCGCGCCGCCGTAGTGGGAGAGTAACTCGTTTTCGGAGTAGACCTCGGCACCCTTCGCGGCGGCGACCTCGGCGGTGCCGTCGGCCGAGTCGGCGTCCACCACGAGGACCTGGTCTACCAGCGGCGCCTGCTCGTTGAGGGCCATTATTTCTTCGACGATCCCGCCGATCGTATCTGCTACGTTACGGCCCGGCAGGACGAGGCTTACCGATAAGGCTTGCTCGCGCTTGCGCCAGGCGAGTTTTTTTACATCCTCGAACTCCTGGTGGGCATAAGAACGCTTCTCGAACCACTCCGCGATGCTTGTGGGTGCGTAAAGGCCCCTCTCGTTAGTCTCCATAGGCGGTAAGCTACCCTATTGGTGTGTTCTTGTCCACGCTATTCTTATGAATTTCGTGTTAATATTTTCTCCTTCTCCTGGTCCGCGCCGCGCGGTCCTACACCGTGGTACGCAGTATCTCCTCTATCGGGGTGACGCCCCGGGCAGCCTTCGTGAGACCGTCGGCGCGCATGCGGGTCATGCCCGACTTCGCCGCGGCGCGCCCTATCTCGTCGGCCGAGGAGCGCGAGAGGGCCAGGGCCTCCACCTCCTCGGTCACCGGCATGAGCTCGTAGATGCCTACTCTCCCGGAGTAGCCGCTGTTGCGGCACTTCTCGCAGCCGACGGGCTTGTGGAACGCCATCTCCTCGTCTTGCCAGAGGTCGAACGGGAACCCGACGTTGCGGAGCACGGCCTGGCTTACGCTTATCGGTTCTTTGCATCCCTCGCACAGCCTCCTCGCGAGCCTCTGTGCCACGACGCAGCCGATGGCGGAGGTCGTGAGAAAGGGGTCTATGCCCATGTTCGTCAGCCTGGGAAGGGCGCCGGCGGCGTCGTTCGTGTGCAGCGTGGCTAAGACCATGTGGCCGGTGAGGGCCGCCTCGACGAAGAGCTCCGCCGTCTCGCGGTCCCGGATCTCGCCGACCATCACGACGTCCGGGTCGCCGCGCAGGATGTGTCTCAGGCCCGAGGCGAAGGTCAAACCGGCGGCCGGGTGGATCTGGATCTGGGTTATGCCCTCTATCCTGTACTCGACCGGGTCTTCGATCGTGACGATGTTCCGTTCCACGTCGTTGAGCTCGCCCAGGGTGGCGTAGAGCGTCGTGGACTTGCCGCTGCCCGTGGGTCCCGTGACGACCACGCCCCCGTAGGGACGGTTGAAGACGCTCCGGTAGAAGCGCAGGGCCTCCTGGGGGAGGCCGAGCTCCTCGAGCCCTATCTTGGCCATCTCGTGGGCGAGTAGCCTCAAGACCACCTTCTCGCCGCGCACGGAGGGGAGCGAGGCGACGCGAACGTCCACCGGGTGGCCGGCGTCCTCCGCTTCGACCGTGAAGCGCCCGTCCTGGGGCAACCTGCGCTCCGAGATATCCAGGTCGCCCAGGATCTTGAGGCGGGAGATCACGCTGTCTTTGAGGCGCAACGGCGCGCTCATGCCGCGTTTGAGGACGCCGTCGACTCGGTAGCGTACGACGAGCTCGTCCGTGCGGGGCTCGACGTGGATGTCCGAAGCGCCCTCGACGAGGGCCCGGCGGATGATGGAGTTGGGGTACCGCCCTCTTCTCCCCGCCGCGAGCCGTCCTCGCTCGTCTCTGAGAGCTCGGAGACCTCCTCGTCTATCCCGAACACGCGATCCTGGAGCCTCTTTATGTCCTCCTCGAGCGCGACGACGGGACGGATGGGGTGCCCGGAGAGGGTCTTCAAGTCGTCGAGGGCGAGGACGTTCATAGGGTCGCTCATAGCGAGCACGAGCCGGCCGTCCTCGACCTTTAAAGGGAGCGCCGCGTACTTGCGCAGCGCCTTCTCGCCCAGGAGCGGTATCGCCGCCGGGTCCACCGAATCCTCGGTGAGCACCACGTACTCGAGCCCGCCCGCCTCGGCCACGGCCCGCGCCAGGTCCTCCTCCGAGACGAAGCCCAGGGAGAGCAGGATCTCGCCTAGCCTCCGGGGGTCCGTTCTCTTGGCCTCCTGGCCGGCTCTTAGCTGCTCCTCGCTCATTTTGCCCCGGGAGACCAATATCTCCCCGATGCGCCCGCCCGGAGACGACTCCCTCTCCGCCGGCCACCGACCCCTGGAAGCGTCCCTCATACCTTGCTCCGTTCTCCACGCTACACGACCGAGACGGTCCTTCTACAATCTTGCCACGCTCGGCGCAACCGATCTACGGGACCAGAATACCCCATCTCGATACCAAAGCAACGATGCCGCGCGGCTCGCGGGCCGGATGGTAGAATCTTTCCCCCGTGAAGAACCTCGCACTCAGAAAGGGCCGGTAGACGGCGGATGCGCATAGTCTTGACCAACGACGACGGGATAGACGCGCTCGGGCTGCTCGCCGCCAGGCGGGCCCTGGAGGAGGTGGGAGAGGTCCTGACCGTCGCCCCCGACAGGAACCGCTCCGGCGTGGGACGCTCCATCACCTTCGGCACCCCCTTGCACGTCGAAGAGAGGGAGATGGCCGACGGGGTAGTAGGGTACGCCTGCACTGGTACGCCTGTTGATTGCGTGCGGCTCGTGGCTCTGGGGCTCATGGACTTCGAGCCGGATATAGTCGTTTCGGGGATAAACCACGGCGAGAATCTGGGCGACGACATCACCTACTCCGGGACGGTGGCGGCGGCGTTCGAGGGGATCGTGATTGGGGTCCCGGGAGTGGCCGTCTCCCTGGCCGTCGAGCGCCCCTGGCACGACCACCACGAAGGGGAGCTCCACTTCGGACCCGTGGCCGGATTCGCCGCGCGCCTCATGAGGGTCGCCGCGAAACAGCTCCCGCCGGGCCGCATACTCACGGTCAACGCGCCGAACGTGCCCCAGGGCGAGCTCAAGGGCGCGAGGGTGACGAAGCTTGGGCGCAGGTTCTACACGGACGAGCTCATCGAGGTCAGGGACGCGGAGGGACACGTGGGCTACGACATCTACAACAACCCCCCCGGAAGGCACGAGGAGGAAGGCACCGACTTCGCCGCGGTCGAGAACGGCGAGATCAGCGTAACCCCCGTCCACCTGAAGCTGACCGACGAGGCTGGTATCGAAGAGCTTGAGTCCTGGGACGTAAAGAGCCTGCTCTGGAAGAGCGGCTAACCTCGGCGATGCCGCTGGAGGCCGTCCTCTTCGACTTCGACGGCACCATCGTCGACACCACGGAGCTCATCCACGAATCCATGCGCCGCGCGACCGGCGAGGTCCTAGGTCGCGAGCTCGATAGAGAGACCCTCCTGGCGAACGTCGGCCAGCCCCTTCCGCGCCAGATGGAGCTCCTGGCCGACGGCCAACCCGAGAAGACCGAAGAGCTCCTCGAGGTCTATCTCCGCCACAACGATGAGCTTCACGAGGGTCTGATCCGGGAGTTTCCGAATGTGGACACCACGGAGCACAAACCCCTCCCGGCCCCGCTCCTCAAGGGTTTAGAGCTACTCGGCGACGTCTCCCCCGAAAGAGCAGCCTATGTCGGCGACGCCCCTTTCGACGTCACCGCCGCCCGCGACGCTGGCGTCATGAGCGTCGCCGTGAGCTGGGGCGCATTCACCGCGGAAGCCCTGCGCGACGCCGGTCCAGATCACCTCTTCGAAGACCTCGACTCCGCCGTAGATTTCCTGCTGAAAGCGGCCGGCTAGCTCGATCTCGGCAATCCGAATGGGGGCGGAAACGCTCGCGATCAACTCAGGCCAGCAGCCCCTCCAGGTAGCCCGTGTGGTACTCGCCGGAGCGGAAAGCCTCGTCGCCGAGGAGCCGGAGGTGCAGGGGGATAGTCGTCTTTATCCCTTCGAGCCGGTACTCCTCCAGCGCCCGTCGGGCGCGGGCGAGGGCCTCCTCACGGTCTGCGCCCCAGACGATGAGCTTGCCGACCATCGAGTCGTAGAACGGCGGGATCTGGTACCCCGCAAAGACGGCCGTATCCACCCTCACGCCGGGACCGCCCGGGACCTCGACGGCCGTGACCTCCCCCGGGGACGGGAAGAAGTCGTTATCCGGGTCTTCGGCGTTTATCCGGAACTCTATGGAATGTCCGGAGAGCGGTATCTCGCCCTGCCCTACCGAGAGACCCTCGCCCCCCGCGACCTTTAGCTGCTCCTTGACAAGGTCTATCCCGGTGATCATCTCCGTCACGGGATGCTCGACCTGTATCCGCGTGTTCATCTCGATAAAGTAAAACGACTCGTCCTCGTCCACCAGAAACTCGACCGTCCCCGCGTTCGCGTAGTCCGCCTTCTGTGCCAGCCTCACGGCGGCTTGCGAGATCTCCTCGCGCGTCCCGGCGCTTATCCCCGGCGAGGGCGCCTCCTCGATGACCTTCTGGCGCCGCCGCTGCATCGAGCACTCGCGCTCGTAGAAGTGGACGACGTTGCCCACCCCGTCGCCCATGACCTGCACCTCCACGTGCCGCGGCTCCGACAGAAACTTCTCCAGGTAGACCGAGCCCTCCCCGAAAGCCGCCTCGGCCTCCTGCCCGGCCTTCTTGACGGCCTCTTCGAGCTCCCCCTCGCCCTCGACGACCCGGATGCCCATGCCGCCACCCCCGGCCGCCGCCTTGACCATCACCGGATAGCCGATCTCGCCGGCCTTCTCCATAGCCTCGTCGGGCGTCGCGTTGCCCTCCGTACCCGGTACGACCGGTACGTCCGCCTCTTCAGCGAGCCGCCGCGCGGCGGACTTGTCGCCGATCTTCTCCATCGTTTCGGGTGCTGGACCAACGAAGGCCAGCCCCGCCTCCCCGCAGGCTGCGGCGAAGCGGGCGTTCTCCGCGAGGAACCCGTAACCAGGATGCACCGCGTCGGCGTCCTTCTCTCCGGCCGCCTCGACGATGGCCTCGATGTTCAGGTAGCTCTTCTGGGCCTTCGCCGGTCCAATGTGGACGGCCTCGTCGGCCAGGCGGACGTGCAGGGCCTCCTCGTCCGCGTCCGAGTAGACGGCGATCGAAGGTATCCCCAGCTCCCGGCAGGCGCGTACGATGCGCACGGCGATCTCCCCACGGTTGGCAACCAGAACCTTTCTCAACACTGCGCTACGACCTCCCGCCCATGTCCTAATCACCTGACCGATCCAATCGCCATCATACCCCCGCAAACCAGCCCGCGCTCACAACGAACAGCTCCAATAACGGGGTTCTCTTCTCTGGCAGGGATTATCGCGGTATATACACTTGTTATACTACTGATCTCTGCATAAAGAAGCGAACCTCGGGTAATGAACTGGCATGAGTGATTCCATCGATAGCTCCAAAGCCACCGATTGGCGCGAAGGTCGCCGTCTTCGAGCCTTCGAGCTAAAG
>JAIVIG010000234.1 GCA_020200675.1 Actinomycetota bacterium | reverse complement strand
CACGGTGTCTGTGCCAGTTGTCGTGGCAACTCTTAAGTTTTCCATTATGCTTCTCCTTTCCCCACAATAAGTCTCACTAAGAGCTTCCGCCAATAGGAGCGAGGCGCCTGCTTGCGAGGCGGGCACGGGCTGCTCGATCATCCGGGGAGTTCTCTAAGCTTCCCGACGAAGGAGCAAGCCCATGCCCGCGGTGCCACCATACATCATCGAGCCCATCTGGGAGCAGTTCTCCGCCCTGCTCCCGAAGCGAAACGTCGACCACCCGCTCGGTTGTCACCGTGCCCGCATCCCCGACAGGTTGGTCTTCGAGAAGCTGGTTCAGGTCCTGGTGTTCGGGTGCGCCTACGAGAAGATCGCCGACGAGGGATGCTCGGCCACGACGCTCAGACGCCGCCGCGACGAGTGGATCGGGGCTGGGGTGGTCGACGCCTTGCGGGAGATGGCGCTCGAAGCCTACGACCGAATCATCGGCCTGGAGCTCTCCGACGTGGCCGTGGACTGCTGCATCACCGAGGCGCCCTGCGGCGGCGAGAAGGCGGGCAGGAGCCCGGTGGACAGGGGAAAGCGGGGCACCAAACGCTCCGTGGCCGTGGACGCGAAGGGCATCCCCCTGGCGGTGGTTTCGGCCCCGGCCAACCGCCACGACTCGCCGCTGCTGGGCCGAACCCTCGGCGGCGTCCTCGAGTCCGTGGGAGGGCTACCCGAAGAGGCGAGCGTCCACCTCGACCGCGGCTACGACTCCAACGTCACCCGCCGGCTTCTGGAGGACCGTGGCCTGCTCGGCGTGATCTGGGAGAAGGGCAAGCCCGCACCGCTCGAAGCCGGCTTGCGATGGGTCGTCGAGAGGACCAATTCCTGGCACAACGCTCACAAGAAGCTGGTGTGGTGCACCGAGAGACGGGGAAAGGTCATCGACTTCTGGATCGCCTTCTCCGACGTGATCATCATCGTGCGGAGGCTCATCCGAGAGGCCTGGACCCGCTACCGCTGGGAAACTCGGCCTCCTCGCCGACCATGACCTGTTGACACAAGCTCCGAAGCACCTATCTTCTAAACTGGATCACAAAGCGCAACATCCGAGAGCAGGCCAACTCCGCGCTAAGGGTGGCCGTCGCGAATGAGCCGGATGTCGACCTCACGCTCTACATAGGTCCACTCCTCGGTCTCGCGCAACTTGCCCACGAGTTCCTCGAACGCCTCTCTGTAAGCGGGGGCGTACTCAAACCAGGTTAGGAAGTCGAAGGGCTCGCCGAGGTCTCGCCCATGATGCAGACGGCGGGCGACCGCTGGGAGGTACTGGAGGCTGGTCGCGATGTGCCGCGAGCGCTCCTCGAAGATCTCGCGGCGTGCCTCCTGAGTGAGTTCCCACCATGTTTGCGATTTCCTGATCGGAATAAGGGCGGCGCACGTCGCCTCGGGTCGGTCCAGTCCCGCCTGGCGAGTCGTCAAGGCGGCCCGCTCGGCCTCGTTCACATAGCGCTCGTTGCTCGTGACGCCACGCAGCACCCAGTCGGCCTCGGCAGGGTGACGGGTTCCCTCTCCTTCGAGCATGGCCAGCCGCTCGGTAATCGGAAGCGACTCGCCGATGACGGCGTCGATCCGCTGGATTCTCCAGGGACCGCTGGCGCCGCCGGCGAAAACTACAAGAAGTGGTCTCATCGGCCCTTCATAATAGCGGACCGGCACTACGATAGTAATTCTTCAGGTGATTAAACTGCCTGTGTCTCACTCATATACACATACTCCTCACGCCTATTGGCGCGGCCTCTTAGTCCTACAGTGACAGTTACGATCCACGGCGTCATCGTCCGAGCGCCTCCACTATCCGAGACCAGAGCCCCTCTTTGAGCCACTTGCGGTACCGACCGTGGACCGTGCTATTGGGCCCAAACTCCTCCTCCGGTAGGTCTCGCCATGAAGAGCCGGTGTCCATGATCCACAGTATCGCGCAAAGCACCTGTCGGTCATCGCGTCTGGGGCGCCCTTGGCCTGGCTCCTGCCTCGGCAACAGCACTCTAACGCGCTCCCACTCGGCGTCGGCGAGAACACCAGCTTCCTTGGCATGAACGGGTGCCGTCGGTGCGCCACCTTCGTTGGGATCGGTTGGATCGGGGCCGCCTCTTCTACGAGCATCATGGTAGGTGGCATGATGCTCGGTGGCATGCTTCTTGTTGTTCCTATGGCTACCTTACCTCCGGTATGGTGGGTGGGATCAACTCGGGATAGACACCTGAGGTGAGGTCCCCCTTTTAGCGGCGTCTTCCTCATCTTCGGCTACCGAGCGCACCACCGCCAGGTAGGCGTGCGCCAAGAGGCAAAGGGTAATGTACCGGTGCCAGCCATCCCACTTCCTTACCTCATACTCATCAAGACCGACCTCGCCCTTTGCCGCTTCGAAGCAATCCTCTATGACCCAGCGCCTGCCTGCGGTCCTGATCAACTCGTGGGCGTTCGTCTGCGCCGGCCCGTAGCAAAGGTAGTAAGCGATCTCTTCGGGTTCTGAGATGCTCCGACGCATCAACAACCAGCGTCCCGCTCGAACCCCCTTGCGGTACATTCCAGACTCGGCTAGCCTCACGCACGCCCACTCATAGAGGCGCTCGCCTTTGCTTCCCGTTCCGGCCGATGCTCGCATCCAGGACTCCTCGGGCAGGCTTCGGGATACCTCGCTCACCCGCCTCTGACGACCCTCGTGGCAGATACCTTTTGAGGAGGTGACCGCCAGCACATACGAGCGTTCCCTCTTCTCCAGCCACCCACGCAAGCCGCGCGTCATCCCATACACCGTGTCGGCGACAATCCACCGCGCGGGAACGTCCGCTTCAAAGGCCCTCTGCAGCATCTCCTTGGCCAGCTCGCCCTTCGTCGCAAAACCCACTCCCTCCGGGACACCAGCCTCAGAGAGCCGCTGCGGATCGTCGGTCCACTCCTTGGGTAGGTACAGCGCCCGATCTATGAACGCCGCGCCGCCGCCCTCTTTGGAGGCATAGCAGAGGAACACTCCCACCTGACAGTTCTCCTTCTTGCCTGCGGTACCCGTGTACTGGCGAGCCACCCCAACCGACTTCTCGCCCTTCTTCAAAAAACCCGTCTCATCGACGATCAAGACACCACTCGCCTCGTCTCCGATGTGCTCAACGACGTACTCGCGCAGGTCGTCGCGAACAGCGTCCGGGTCCCAGCGGGCGTCGTTTAGGAGGTGTTGCACTCCTCGTGGTCTCGTCTCGCCGATAGCTTCGGCCATTTGCCAAGAGTTCTTGCGCCTGACGTCGGCTAGCAACCCGCTAAGGTAGCGGTACGCTCGTGCTCTGACCTCAGGCCTCAAAAAGTGGTGCGCGATGCGAGAATGCAGCTCTTCGAGATGCGCCGACCACCGCTCGATGGTCTTCGAGCTTGCTCGTTCGGTGCCCATCTGCTCCAAGATCGTCTCCCTCCTCTTCCGCTGATGGTCAGAGGGTACCGCGAAACTTACGAAGTGGCACTGTAGGACTAAGCTGGACTTTAGCCATCACGCGGCATAGCAAACCGCGTCGGTTAGCCGCTCCACAAACCCCCGCGGGACTTTTACCGTCTCGGTCTCTGCGGGCGACCCGTAAAAAGCCGCCTCCTGCGACCACAATTCTTTGCGCACCAGCGCCAGGGCATCGGAGAAGGTCGGATACCTCTTGTCGTACCAGGCCGTTCGTCGAACAGCGCCTGCGCCCTCGGACATGCGCTGGTGGGCGAATAGCGTAACCAGCGAGAAGAGTGCCAACAACGCCGGAGCGGTTCTCTGGATCGCCCGCTCTGACCAATGTCGCTGGGTTTCGAACCCCAGGCGCTGGCGCACCTCCTGAAAAGTAGCCTCCATCTGCCAGCGCCTGACAAACCAGGAGATGATGCGCTCGGGATCGGCGTCGGGATTGGTGCACAGCAAAGCCTGGGTCTCAAACTCCTCCTGCGGGTCGCGGATCAACGCCAGCGCCTGACAAACCAGGAGATGATGCGCTCGGGATCGGCGTCGGGATTGGTGCACAGCAAAGCCTGGGTCTCAAACTCCTCCTGCGGGTCGCGGATCAACACCCAACGCAATGGCACGGCGGGTAGACCCGTGCTGTACCAGATAGCCGTGCTGGAGACCACCTCTACGACGCGCTGCTGTGCCCCGTACCAGCCGCAGAGAGTGATCGGCACCCACTCGGTATCCGGATCTTCCGCGAAGACCGAGAGGTTGGGTAGGCGCTCGCCCTTTATGCGAGGTCGTCCTATCTGGCCGGGACGGCGTAGCGGAGCCCTCTCGTAGAGGGCAGCGTCCAACCTCAGACGGGTGATGAAGGTGATGGGCTTCTTGAGCCTCCGGCAACGGTCGAGGAGCTTCAAGGAGGCATACCCGCCGTCAGCGACGGCCACGATCTCGCGCTCGGGGCACCAGCGCCTGACCAACAGCAGAAGCTGGAAGGCCCACTCGGTGAGCGGCTTGTGCCGCTTGCCGCACTCTTTAGCGTAGCGCTCGGAGTAGGCCAGTACGGAAAGAAACGGCAAGGCCCACACCCGGCGAGCCCAGGGGATCTCTGCCAGCAAGCTCACGCACACCCATCTCAAGCCGCTGGCTTTCACGAAGTGGGAGTGGCTGGATCTGACCGGATCGCGGTAGATGCCCTTGGCGGCGATCTTCTTTCCCTGGCGGCGCTCCAGAGTCTCGTCTACACCCAGCACCAGCGGTCCCTCTGGGACGAACGTCTCCATAAGCGATCCTAACAGGACGCGGCTCGCCTCTCGGCTCGACCACGCCGCCCGGCTCAAGACTCGATGGTAGCGATGGAACTGTCTGTGTTGGTCCAAACCCATCGCACGCAGGGCGGAGCTCACGGTACGTCTGCCTGGGGCGAGGATCGCGCCCGCCAGAAGTACCCGAACGTGCTCGAAGACGCGCATTGAGAAAAGTGGCGCAAACGGGGCCAAAACCTGTACCATCTGGGTTGGTAGGGTGCGCATCGATCACCTCTTTTAGCGGAGTGCGGTGACGAGCGTACCCTACCCTTTTCGCTCCCAAATGGCTAAAGTCCAGCTAAGGGGGTACTGTTAAAGGAACGTTGAGCGGAGATTAGACCTCTCTAATCTGG
>JAIVIG010000504.1 GCA_020200675.1 Actinomycetota bacterium | reverse complement strand
CTCGGGCCGAGGCCATAACGGCCTCTAGATGCCCAGCGCTTCCGGCAGCTGCGCCACGCTCTCCAGGACGAGGTCCGGTCGAAAAGGCGACTCCGCTCCCGGCCTGTACCGGCCGGTCTCGACGAGGATGCCGCGGAGGCCAGCGGCCTGTGCTCCACCCAAGTCTAGCTCGGGGTCGTCCCCGACCATGGCGACCTCCCTGGAGGGTAGGCCCAGGTTCTCTAGCGCAAGCTCGAAGAAGGCGCGTTCGGGCTTGCCGACGCCGATGGCGCTCTTACCGCTCGCGTACTCCAGCGCGGCCACGAAGGGGCCGGCGTCAAGGGAGAGCTCGCCGCCGGCAGTCTGCCAGTAGCGGTTCTTCGCGAGGGCGATGAGATCGGCGCCCGCCATCAGGTGGCGGAAGGCGGCATCGAGGCGTTCGTAGGTGAAATCCTCCCCCAGGTTCCCCACGAGCACGCACCCCGGAGAGTCGTCGGTTATCGGGATACCCTCAAGGTCTTCCAGAAGGGAGCCGTCGAGCAGTGGGTAGCAACTTACTCCCTCGCGCCGGAGCTTCTCCGCCACGGCGGTGGCCGGGGTGAAGATAGCGCCTTCTCTCGCGGGGAACCCAAGGGCCTTCAGGTGGGCGGTGATCCTTCGGCGAGGCTCGTGCGTGGCGTTAGTTATGAAACGGTAGGCGACCCCGGCCTGGTCGAGGCGCTCCAATGCCTCGCGCGCGCCCTCTATCGGGCCGTTGTTGGTGTAGAGGGTCCCGTCCAAGTCCATGAGTAGTCCCTTGATCCGCACGGGACAATGATAACCTGGGGGATCCCCGCGGGGCTTCGCGCCGTAAGGGTACACCCTCGTAATTTGAGCGCTCGCGAAAACCATCCATCTTCGGCGAAGTGACCGGGAGATCCGCTATAGGAACGCGGGGCCCGAAGATCCGACCCGGGCGCGGGAGATCCACGCCAGCTCGGTAAAGCTGTAGCTTCGCGGCCAATCTCTTTCGGTTCGTCTCTCAGTTTAGCGGCCTGGCGCGCGCAGTTGTTCTTTCAAGAGGAGCGCAATCCCTATGAGGCTCACGGAGCCGAGCAGAGCGAGCTGGGCGACAACGGAGATAGCCAGCGCGGTCTCTCGTGAGACGGCGAAAGTGCCTAGAGAGACCACGAAGGCATACTGGAAGGGTCCTACGTAACCCGGTCCCGAGGGAAGCGTGGTGCTCAGCGCGACCAGGGCGAAGACCAGCACGAACCCGACCAGCGGCAAGGTTACCCCGAAAGAAGCCGTGACGAAGGCGATGGCGCAAGCATCGAGAATCCAGACGAGGGTCGTGTATATGCCAGCCTCCAGGAACCCTCCGACCGTCGAGATGCCGCGGATGCCCCGCAGGAAAAAACTCAGGCGGCTAACCAGGAACTCGCGGAGTGCCAGGGGCAGGAGCCCCAGCCCCCGATCTATCACCCGATGAGACTTATCTACCGTGAGGCTGTAGAACAGGATGCCCGCCGCCAGGGTCAGGAAGATCAGGCCCGTGAAGAGGGCCGTGGCGCCGAGGTAGTGTTCTTGCGGGAACAGAACGAAGACGAGGAAGATCACGCAAACCAGCATCAGGCCGTCGAGGGTCCTCTCGACCACGATGCTGGCCGCTACGCCGCTCCTGCTCATACCCGCCCGCCTTCCCAGGAAATGCGCCCGGTAGATCTCCCCGGCCCGTGCCGGAAGGATATTGTTGACCGTGTACCCGACGAAAACCGGTGCCATTAGCTCCCTCAAGGAGAGCACCTTTTGAACCCTGAGTATGAGCCGCCAACGCAAGGTCCGGACGGGAAAGCTGGAGAGATAAACCAATGCCGCGGCTACCAGCCATCCTGGCTGCACGGTACCCAGTACGCGCAGTGACTCCGAAAGGTTTGCCTGGCGTACGGCCAGGTAAACGAAAAAGGCACTAACCAAGATGCCGGTGGATCTGTACAGCCAGGTTTTCAGCGAAACGCTCCCGCCCTCAAAACCTTCTCGCGGCAAACGCCGCCCGTATGCTAGCAGGCCGTCGAAGAGTCGGCCGGACCGTCGACGAGACGGTCACCATAGCCCTGCCGAGCAGAACGCGGAGCGGTCGCTCCGCAAATCCAGGACCGCGGTCCCTCTTACGAAGGCCCTGCCTCTCGCGTCGGCAGGAAGACGCGCGCCAAGCAGGGCGGCGATGGTCGGCGCCACGTCGACGAGCCCGGCGTTCCGGGGGAGAGCGCCAACCCGCACGCCGGCTCCGGCGATCAGAAGCGGTACCCGCATCTCCCTGGTGCTCCCATGACCGCCCCGCGGTGTCACTTTTCCCTGTTCCGGGACTCCGAAGCCCCACGGCGGCTCGGCTTCGACGACGAAGTCACCGAGCTTGTCGCTCGCGTGTAAGGCCTCGAGGTCCGCCGCGTCGAGGACCCGGGAGACGTGCGGTAGTCCTTCGAGGACCGTCCGGACGTCCTCCCGTCCCCGGGGCGTCGCCGCCCGGCCCCGCAGGGTGACGTCGGCTATCCGGCCGGCCGTGACGATGACTATCTCGGCCTCGGGCGAAGGCGGGCGTCCGGGAGGTACGACCTCCGGGCGGCGGCCGAGGATCTTCGTTGCGGCAAGCCTCTCCGTCAAGGAGCGATCCCAGGTGGTCATGCCGTGATCGGAGGTGAGGAGAAACGCCGTCTGCTCGTAGATGCCGACCTCCTTCGTTGCCTGGACGAGCCGGCCGAGCTGCCGGTCGAGCTCGGCGAGTAGCGGCCCGAGGTTGGGGCTCTCGGCGCCCTCCGCGTGTCCGAAGGCGTCGAGGTCCGCGCTGTAGACGGCGAGGAAGTTGGGGATCTTCGGCACCTTCACCATCTTGCCGCCGGAGCTCACGGGGCGGAGGTTGAGGATCTCGATGGCCGCGTCCACCCGCTGCTCGAAGAGCCCGCCTGGCTCGACGTAGAGGTGCTCGGGGTCTCCGTAGGAGGTGCCGTGGTCCTGGACCATGTACCACTGCACGGCCGCGGTCGTCTTGCCCTCGGTGGCCAGCGCCTGGGAGATGGTCTCGGCGGCCAGGAATCGGGTCTGGCCTACGGCCTCGTTGGACCTCTCATCGAAATAGTAGGCGGCGTTGCCGTGCGTTTCCGGGTACGCGCCGGTGGACATGGAAGCCCGCGCGGGGTTGGACTTGGTGGGGAAGGTGCTCTCGGCTATCGAGAGGCTGCCCCGGCTCGCCAGAGCGTCGAGGTTCGGGGTTGGCGCCCTGCCGAGGTAGTCGGGGTCGAAGCCGTCCCAGTCGACCAGGATCACGTGCTCCGGACGGCCGGTCGGGGCCCTGTCCTCCGGGCGGCGCGAGAGCAGCCAGGAGGCGGGTACGGCGGTTGCCACGACC
>JAIVIG010000503.1 GCA_020200675.1 Actinomycetota bacterium | reverse complement strand
GTCCAACAGTGTGAGGCTTCCATTCTCCCTTCTCCCTTTTCTCCCTTTATTCACCCGAGTGCGTGGAAGGGAAATTCTCGGAACTTCGGATTGACGCAGCTCTCGGAAGTTGGGCGAACTGGGGCTTGCGGTGCAGGGCTCTGACGCGCTCCTTTTTGTCGCCGTCCAGGATGGGTATAAAGACCCTACCGTACGAGAGAGGGAAGGATACTCCAATGGGTAGGGACAGCAGGAAAGACAAGAACGAAGGGGCAGTGGACAAGGCCAAGGGCCGCGCCAAGGAGGCTGCGGGTTCTCTAACCGGCAACAAGGACCGAAAGGCAGAGGGACAGGCCGATCAGGATAAGGGGACCCTCAAGAAGAAGAAGGGTGCTGCAAAAGACCTCCTGAGCTAGTCGCAAGCTAACGGACCCGTACTACAGGGCCAGAGTACAACGCTCCGGCCCTTTTCTTGCCCCTTTATTCACCCGAGTGCGTGGAAGGGGTCAGCCTGTTGAAAAACTCGCCCGCCGGGAGAGCGCGAAACCTGCATCCCCGCTAGCATGGCCTCCCGTCCCGCGCAGGAGGCCACGCCATCATGATGGGCACCAAGACCCGCAGCTTCGCTCCGCTACCCGACGACCTCTCGCTTGAGGACCTGGTCCCTGAGGACAACTTCTACCGCCGCCTGGAAGCTCGGCTCGACCTCTCGTTCGTTAGGGAGCTGGTGGGGCCGCTCTACGCAAAAGGTGGCAGGCCTTCGGTCGACCCGGTCGTCTTCTTCAAGCTCCAACTCGTCATGTTCTTCGAGGACATCCGCTCCGAGCGCCAACTGATGGGGGTAGTCTCGGACCGCTTGTCCTTGCGCTGGTACCTCGGCCACGACCTCCACGAGCCTTTGCCCGACCACTCCAGCCTCACCCGCATCCGCGAGCGCTACGGCCTGCTCGTCTTCCGTCGCTTCTTCGAGAGGATCGTCGAAGAATGTATCGAGGCAGGGCTGGTGTGGGGCGAGGAGCTGTTCTTCGACGCGACCAAGGTCGAGGCCAACGCCTCCATGGAGAGCCGGATCCCCAGGTTCGCCGCCGAGGCCCACCTGGGCGGGCTCTTCGGCGACGAGGGGGCAGCCGAGACCGAAGCGGGAGACGAGACCTCAGAACCTTACGCCGAGGCCGATCCCGACGCCCTGCTGCCCGCGGCCTCAGATCGCGGGCTTCGGGCGGAGAACGCAAAAAGGGACGACTGGATTTCGAGGGAAGGCAAGCCCGACCGCACCATCGTGCGCAACGGCTACCGGAGGAAGAGCGACTACGAGCTAAGCCCAACCGATCCGGACGCCTCCTTGATGCAGCACAAGAGGGGTGCCTCGCGGATGGGCTACCACGCCCACTACGTGGTCGACGGGGGAAAGGCGCGCGTGATCCTCTCGGCGTTGGTCACCCCGGCGGACGTCACGGAGAACCAGCCCATGCTCGACCTCCTCTGGAGGACCATCTTCCGCTGGCGGGCCCGGGTGCGCCGGGTCACGGGCGACTCCACCTACGGCACCAAGGAGATCATAGCGGCCGTGGAGAAGGCCTCCATACGCGCCTACGTCTCGATGGCCGACTTCGAGGGTCGCAGCCCCTACTACGGGTCGAGCAGGTTTGTCTACGACGCCGAGCGAGATCTCTACAGGTGCCCGCAAGGGTTCCCCTTGCGCCTGTACACCCACTCCTACACCGAGAGGCTCAGCAGGTACCGGGCGGATCCGGAGAGCTGCAACGCCTGCCCCCTGAAGCCCGAGTGCACGCCCGGAGACAGCGGGCGCGTGCTGATGCGCAGCTTCGATGAGGAGCTCCTCGAAAGGGTTAGAGCCTACCGAGGGACCGCACCCTACGAGAAGGCGTTGCGCAAGCGCAAGGTGTGGGTGGAGCCGATGTTCGGGGAGGCCAAGGAGTGGCACGGGATGAGGAGGTTTAGGCTCAGGAGGCTCTGGCGGGTGAATGCAGAGGCTATGGTGATCGCCGCGGGACAGAACATAAAGCGACTGCTCACGTTCTCGGGCAGGGGACCGAGGAAGCTGGCGCAGGTCGAGGCCCTGCGGCCTCCGGCACCGATCTCTTCGGCGAACAGCCGATTCCTCCAGGGCAGCCATCGTCGGAGATCCACACCGCTCCTCGCGCGTTTTTCAACAGGCTGACCCCTTCCACGCACTCCGGTGAATAAGGGCAAGCGAAAGGGTCGGGATATTAT
>JAIVIG010000233.1 GCA_020200675.1 Actinomycetota bacterium | reverse complement strand
ATGATACCCAGCGTAACTTTGCGCGTACATACCGAAAGCTTATTCACGGAAGTGCCTAGAAAAGCCGTGTTCTCGGACGCGAAGATGAATAGTGTTTAGCCTCTGCCGTGGCGTGGTAATAGGGACAATAACGAACGCACTAGACGCCGGACGGCCACCCCCCTCCAAGGAACCGCCGTCCGGCGTCATACCAAGTCCGTTTGAATAGCCTTGGTTCTCATGCAGCATTCGGCCACCAGTGGTAGCGGATGTACGAGCGGATGAGCTCGGGTTGGTCGCACAGAGCTACGCAACGCTCCACGAGCGCCTCCTCCAGCTCCTCGATCTCCTCGAAGTGGCGGTTTGCAACCCCTTCGTTGGAAAGCGGCCAGAGCCTTTCTGAGGGTTGTAGCTCCGGTGAGTGCGAAGGCAGGAACTCCAGGTCTATCCCTTCTGGCACCTTTAGCTTCTTCTTGGCGGTGTGCCACCCGGCTTGATCGAGCACGAGCAGGATGCGTCTCCTCTTGCCCGCTCCCACTTCCCTGGCGAAGTTCTCTAAAGCCAACGAGAACGCCTCCGCGCTCACAATGGGTAGGATCAACCAGTGGACCTCTCCGGTTTTCGGGCGTGCGAAGGCGTAGAGGTAGCTCCACTCATATCGCTGATGGACCTTCACGATGGGTCTCTGACCGATGGGGCTCCACACCTTGCGGATGATCGGCTTGAGGCCCAGACGATGCTCGTCCTCACACCACAACTCTACCTTGGCCGTGGGGTAGGCTTCCTTGAGCCTTGCAACCCTCATCGGGAGTCTTTTTTAAAAGCCTCCTGCTCGCTGTTGTTGGCCTTCTGGTGATGAGGCCTTGGAACCTTCGGGCTTTGTTTGAGCCTCTTTAGATACTCCCAGCCTCTCTGCTTCTTCTGGCTCACCACGTGGCCGGTCCTACGCTCGATCCACTCGCCCACCTTGCGAGAGTTCCACATCCCTCCCTCAGGCGGGGGCTTCATTAGCGCCTCTTGGAGTTCCTCCTGTTGGGCGGCACTGAGCAGCGCCCGATCCCTGGCGCCCGGATTCTGGTGACGCCGGTCTCCTAGCGCCTGTGCTCCGGCGGCGTTGTAACGGCGAGCGAGTTGTTGGATCCAGCCCCTGGAGTATCCGGTAACCTCCATCACCTGGCGGGTAGTCTTACCTTCGCTGATGAGCCAAAGGATCTGGTAGTGGCTACGTAAGACGGGATCGTGGGCCTTGCGGTAACGGTTCTCCAACTCTTCTGAACTCAGGTGCGGCTCAAGCTTTATTGTCTTTGGCATGATGCGCCATTATACAGACGTACCTGGTATCACACCTATAACCGGTCCCTCACATAAGGTTTAGTCGTTTCGCAGTTCTATGCGCTACCGCTTCCCTACGAGGACGAAGGGCGCCCAATAGTAAGGGTGTGGGTGCTCATCCTTGATCGCGAGTTGGGCAGCGCGCAGGGCCTCCGCCTGTCCCGCGCCATCGCGCAGATGCTCGTAGTACTTCGCCATCAGCGAGGCCGTCGTCTCGTCCTGGACGACCCAAAGGCTGACGACCAGCGTCGAGGCCCCCACGCCGAGAAAAGCCCGCGTCAGGCCGATCAGCTCGTCGCCCGCCAGGACCTCGTTGCGCCCTGACTCGCAGGCGCTCAGGGTGACGATGGCACCTGCGAGGTCCAGTTGCATCACGTCGGCGGCGGTCAGCCAGCCGTCGTGCAGCTTGAGAGAGGAGAACATCGGGTTATCGGAGCGAAACAGACCGTGGCAAGCCAGGTGCAGGACGTGGCAGCCGGAAGACGCGCTCCGTAGCGCGTGGGTGGTGGCTTGTCCGTCGTTCAACACCTCCGCACCGGGAAGATGCCGGGCGACGGCTCGAGCTTCCTCCGTCACGGCAGGGATGAGGGGGTCGGGCACGCTCATCACCAGGGCCTTATCCAAAGGCCGCGGTGGAGTCTGATGCTGGCAGAGCGAATAGACCCTGGCGCTGGGGGCGTAGGAGATCTCGAAGTGCTCGAGCAAGTATCGCTTCCCGTCGAACAGGGCGTGAAACGGCACCTGGTGTAGCAGCCCGTGGGGCACGATAACCAGTTTCCCTGACCCACCCTCGGAGACCCGGTCGTCCATTTCTTCCAGGAACCCCTCTACCGGCGCTACCAATACGATGTAGAGGTGAGACAGTATTTCTTGTGCCGACCGCTCGAGCAGCGCCATGTGCTGTCT
>JAIVIG010000502.1 GCA_020200675.1 Actinomycetota bacterium | reverse complement strand
AAACAGCGGGCCGAGGAGAGGTACCGTTCCATCTTCGAGAACGCCGTCGAGGGGATCTTCCAGACCTCCGTCGAGGGCCGATTTCTGGTGGCGAACCCCGCGCTGGCTCGTATGTTCGGCTACGAATCTCCAGAGGAACTGCTAGCAGCCGTCTCCAGCATCGACGACGAGCTCTACGTGGACCCCGACCGCCGGACGGAGTTCGACCGGCTGATACGCCGGCACGACGCGGTGTCGGGGTTCGAGGCCCAGATGTACCGCAAGGACGGGAGCGTGATGTGGGCGTCCTTGAGCGCGCGGGCCATCCGCGACCCGAGAGGCAGGCTACTGGGCTACGAAGGCACGACGGAGGACATAACCGAGCGCAAGCGGGCGGAAGAAGCTCTGCGAGAGATCCGGGAGGCCGAGCGCCGCCGCTTAGCTCGTGACCTGCACGACGAAGCCATGCAAGACCTGGTCTTTGTCTTGCAGAGCATGCAGGCCGCCCAGATAACGTCCGAAGACAGAGGACCGGACGCCCTCGTGCTGGAGCAGGAGGTAGCGGCCCTGCGGAGGGCCATCGCCGGGTTGCGCAACGCCGTCTACGACCTACGCCTGGGCAGCGTCAAAGACCTGTCCTTCCTCCGGTCCGTGGAGTCGCTCGTCGAACTGAACCGCCAGATGGCTCCGGAGCGTGTGCTGGAGCTGGTCGTGGAGGACGAACTCCCTACGGAGCTCTCCGGCGACGCCGGGGGCGAGTTGCTGCGCATCGTCCAGGAAGCGCTGGCCAACGTCCGGCGCCACTCGGGAGCCTCGCGCGTGAAAGTAACCCTGGGCCAGAAGGGTGACGACGTCTGGATGGAGGTCGAAGACGATGGGCGGGGCTTCGAACCGGAGAAGGGTGCGGGCATCGGCCTCACGGGGATGCGGGAGCGGGCCAACGCTTTAGGTGGAGAGCTCGAGATCGAGAGCAAACCTGGAGATGGTACCAAGGTGCGCTTCCGCGTGGCGCTGCCCACGCTTCCGAAAAACTAAAACCTTTCCTCCGCTATTCCCTAACGTAAATCTGGTTGCTATAGTCGAAGTAGTAGTGAAGTCTAGCGTCCCGAGAAAGGCGATCAGTGGAGCGCATCTTATTATCGAGGATCACACTTCGTTCCGCCAGAGCCTCACGCTCGACGGAGAGTCGGGGTTCGAGGTGATGGCGCAGAAGGGCGTGTTGGCTAAAAGGCTTTAACGAAGAGACATGATGAAAGGATCTACCACCATGATAGACACTAAAATGTTGACAAGACCCAACGGAGAGCAGCCGGGCTCGCGGAGCACGGCCGGACTCCGGGAGCCGGCACGGCCCCGCCCGCACCTCCCAGGGAGGAGGGCCTAATGAGGGACAAGATAATACTGCTGGTGGAGGACAACCCAGACGACGAGGCGCTAACCCTGCGAGCCCTCAAAAAGAACGACTTCGAAAACGAGGTCGTAGTCGCCCGCGACGGAGCCCAAGCCCTCGACTACCTCTTCGCCACAGGCGAGCACGAGGAGCACGCTGCGGGGGTTGTGCCGCAGTTGGTCTTGCTGGACCTCAAGCTGCCAAGGGTGGATGGGTTGGAGGTTTTGAGGAGGATAAGGGCCGACGAGAGGACGCGGCTGTTGCCGGTAGTGATTCTGACCTCCTCTAGGGAGCAGCGGGACCTGGTGGAGGGCTACGGGTGTGGGGCGAACAGCTACATTCGCAAGCCGGTAGACTTTGGGCAGTTTGTGGAGGCGGTACGCCAGCTTGGTCTCTACTGGCTCGTCCTCAACGAGACGCCTCTAGCCGGGGTTTAGGAGTAACTTGAAGCCCAGCCGTCGGGTTGAGCATGGGCGAGGTACGAATGCTTCGAGGACCTGAAAGCAGACACGACCTTATATTTGTCCTCTACACAGTAGATCTCGCGCTGAGGGCCGGTATGATCTCCTCTCCGTAAGCGTCGAGCGTCTCCTTCTGGGCGTCGTGCATGAGGTAGATGTTGAACTGGTCCACGCCCAATTCCTTGAGCACTTCAAGCTTCGCAATGTGGTCCTCGGCGGTTCCCAGAACGCAGAATCGGTCCACGATGTCGTCCGGAACGAAGTCGGTTGAGGGGTTGCCCGCCTTACCGTGATGGCTGTAGTCGTAGTAGCCTTCGCGCGCTTTTATGTAGTCAGTGAGAGCAGCCGGTACCTCTCCCCCCTCCCCGTAGCGGGCAACGAGGTCGGCGA
>JAIVIG010000232.1:2350-3683 GCA_020200675.1 Actinomycetota bacterium | reverse complement strand
CACACCCGTCAAACTGAACCCGAGGGTCCCACGTCTGAGTAAGATCTCGTCGAGACGGTCGAAGGGGAGATCCGAGGCGTACTTCTCCAGGGTATCGTCGTTGTTGGCCTCGCGGCGGTAGTAATAGACGTTGGCGAGCATGATCTTCCAGTACCCCTCGATGTGGGGGCTGTGCGGGTCTCCCTCGACGTCGCTGAAGTTGTGGTGCTTGCGGTGTACGGCCACCCACTCCCGGGGCGAGATGCTCGTGAGCATCCACGTCCCCAGGCGCATGAACATCGTCATGGCCGGGTGAAGCCGGATAGATTTGTGCGACAGGACGCCGTGCAGGTAGATGGTAGTGATCAGGGTAGCCACCTCCGCGAGCACCAGCCCCACCAGCACGGCCACTACGTATTCCACAGAACCTCTCTTTCTACACGCCGGACTTCGCCTGCGTATGTCTACAGCTGACAACGAAAAAAGACCGGCGCCCCGTAATCTAGGCTTCCTGCCTTGGTCAGGGCATCAGGACGAGATTCACCAGAACGGTCAAGGTCACACTCAACCCCAGGTTGATCAACAGCCGGAAAACAGATGCCCCATACCAGAAGATCTCCCTCTGGCGCCCGGACCATTGTTACTACCCCCGGCGCGGCTCCCTACCGGGCATGCTGTGATGGTCGCCTCCTTATCTGCGCGCGAAGGTCGATGGGTCGTCGAGCCGGGGTCGAGTTGACCTTTATTCCTCAGCCACCCAAGAGCTTTTGCGCGAGCGTTCGCGTGAAGTCCTTCCTGCTCACGCTTACGAGATGGATCATCCCTTCGTCGCAGATCTGGGGTAGTGGGTCCAGCGCCATCATCTCCACGTGTGAGTAAGGACCGAAGAGCAGCGAGACGAGCTCCTCGGCCGAGGTTTCTCTGACCCACCAGCCGTCCCAGGCCTCGAACTGGGTAAACATCTCGGCTTCCTCCCTGAAGCTGAAGAGAGGTATCGCCTTCTGTCCGTCGAGGTCGATGGTTAGCGCCTCCAGCGAGCCTTTGTCGTACTTGGTGATTAACCAATGCCTGTAACCCGGGCCACGCGCCGCACCCGCCGTTTTAGTGCAGCCGCCCCTGGTTCTACTCTGTCTCCAACTAAACATCGGCATACCCCTTCTGCGCGGGAGCCCAACTCCCGCGCCTAGACGTCAACCCCGGGGACTCCGGGAGCCGGGCTCGAGAACAACAAATAGATGAGGTTGACAAGTATGGTCAAACCCACGCTCAAGACCACGCTGATCAGTATCCAGAACAGGCACCCCCTTCCCGAGCATCCCCCTCTCCTGCCCCCTCCTCCGAACACGATTATGAA
>JAIVIG010000232.1:0-2220 GCA_020200675.1 Actinomycetota bacterium | reverse complement strand
CCTTGGCCGCGCTCTGGGCTTCCTCGGCGACCCGCTGGACCTTCTGCTGGGCCTCCTCGGCCTTCTCCTGAGCCTTCTCCACGAAGGTGTCGCGGGCCTCGCCCATCACCTCGTGCTCCTTGGCGGTCTCGGGGATGGCGAGCCCTACGGCCGCTCCGGTCCCGACGGCCAGGGCGCCCACGACCAGAGGATTCTCCTGCAGCATCCGCTGGAACCCACCGCTGGCCCGTCGAGCCTGGTACCGGGTCTGGTCGCCGAGGCGACTAACCTGGTCCTGAGCTTGGCTGGCAACTTGACCCGCTTTGTCCTGGGCCTGGCTGGCCGTTTCCCCTACCTTATCCCGAGCCCGCTCTACAGCCTGACCGGTCGAGGGACCACTGGGATCCCGCTCCTCGTAATGCGACGGGTAGCCGTAAGGCTTACCCTGGTAGCGCAGCTGAGCCGAACTTTGCCTCCTGGCGCTCATGAACAGCCAGCCGAGGCCTAGGCCCGTTAGCGCCGCCGGCAAGGGATTTGCCCTTACGGTCTCCACGATGGTGGAGCCGGCCCCCTGGGCCTTGCCCACCGTGGCCTCCTTGACCCTGTCCTTGGCCTGTTCCTTGAGACTCTCTGGCGAGAGCCTCTGCTGGATGGCGTCGACCGTCTCGCCCATGTCGGCGCGGGTGCGCTCGATCTCTACGCGCTCAACCTCTGCCTCGTCGACTACCGCTCCGCCGCCAACGCCGCCACCGAGGGCGGGGTCCGGGCCGATCTGCGACCTCACCACTTCGGGTCCGTCCACAGTGTCGACTAGGGGATTTGGGTCGTGCCTCATCTCGTCTGTTCTTTCGCCCATTGCTGATCCTCCTTAAGTGTCTCTATCGTCTCTCGAGGTGCAAAGTCTTCTCGCTTGAGCGCGTCGAGCGCCCTCCTTACGAGGAGATAGCCCACGATTGCCAACACCACCCCGACCAAGAGGGCCGAGACCCACAGCGGCATGACGTTATCTAGCAACACGATCACCCCGGCTAGTATGGCCAAGAGCCCCGCGTAGGCAACTGCTCCCCCAGCGGCCAGCACGCCTACGTGCTTGCCGGCGCGGGAGGCCTTATGGCTCATCTCCGTCTTGGCGAGGTTTACCTCCTGGCGCACCAGCGTGGAGGTCTCCTGGGCCAGCTCCGAGAAGAGCTCACCGAGCGAGCGATTGTCCCTGCTTTGCTGCATCAACCCCTCCTCTAAGCGCCACGAGGGGGTTCGGTGGGCTCCCTCTCACTCAAGGTCTGATCCGTGAGGCGGGTACGCCTTGCCGTCGGGGACCCTTCGACGGAACCGGGAGGAAGGGCCGTGGCTGGCTCCTCGGTTCCGTAAGTCACCGTTGCACCGTTGGTCGCAGTGGGGGTTACGCTAGAGCCGTTTCCTGCAGGAGCTCCCCCCTCGGAAGAGCTCTTGAGAAACCGGGTGGCAAGGAACCCCAGGGCAACAGCGCTACCCAAGAAAAGGGCAGCCTTTGCCGGGCGAAGCCCCGCGCCTCGTCCAAGATCTCATCCACCTCTGTCTCCCGCAGGTACCCGGAGAACCGCTCGACCTGATCGGCGGCTTTGTCGGCATACTGGCCGACGGACCCCTGGCCCTGTTTGCGCAGCTGTTGGCCGGTCTCCCGGAGCGCCGTTTGTACGGGCGCCATCCTCTGAGAGGCCTCGTGTTTCTGGTTGGCCAGCTGGGACTTGACCCGCTCGGTGCCCCGGTTCGCAAGCTCGCTGGCCTGCTGCCTGGCCTGCTGCGCGAGCTGCTGGGTCTGCTGCTTCGCCTGCTCTGCTGCCTGGCCAACTTGGCTGCCGCTCCCAGTATCCGCTGGCGTAGTGCCAGGATAATTCTCGACCATCTCTTTCCTCCTGATTGCTTTTCAATCCCTGAACAAATCTGGATGCTAGAAAAAAGGTGGCTGGGCTAACTACCCTGGCCACCTTTCCTCATAACAACCATTGGATCGGACGCCGCTTGGAGTTTAGCGATCCGCGCGGTAGGGGTCCCGAGAACCGGCCTTCGCCAATCCACGGCTGATCATATAGCCGACCGTCAGGTAAGTGACGTACCTCCACGCGTGGTCCGCCCCGAAGCTGGCCTCTTGGACGATGAACGACGCGATGAGCACGCCTGCCACCACGGCCAGGTACACGAAGAACTCGCTGGTCTTGGAGAACGACTTGGTCTCCGTGCTCTCCTGGGTAGAAACCCTAGAGA